>JAFIGB010000003.1 GCA_020831705.1 Candidatus Sumerlaeia bacterium
GTCGCCGTCACGGTGACAACGGGGAATTCCACCTCGGGAAAGAGGTCCACCCCCATGTTTCGAAGCGAGAAGATGCCGAAGAAAAGGACTGCTGCCGTCAGAAGTGTAACGGTGACGGGCCGCCTGATGGCCACGTTGGAAAGATACATTTGTGATACCTGTCTATACGGTCAATTGTTGTTGGGTTTCGCGGCAAATCCCGAAAGGAGAAGATCAAAAAGGTCCTTCTCCGCCTGTTTGTCGCGCTTGGCATTTGGGTTGCGCTGAAGCCTGAGCACCGACTGGTGAAGCGCCCCTTCGAAAATGATAACCATCATCTCCACGGACTTGTCCGCGAATTGTCCCGCCTCAACTCCCGCCCTGAATTCTCCCGCCAAATGTTCCATGAACAACTCATAGCGCTTCATGACCTCCGGCGTAAAACCGGCTTTGTGGTCGTAATGTGTCCCCATGGACTCATGATAGTAGATCCGGAAGAACTTCGGATTGTCCCAGACGACATCAAAACGGGTGAAAAAGAAATTCCGGATTCGATCCAGCGGCGTATCCCCGGTTTGGAGGGCCTTTTTGATGATCGGTTCAAAAAGGTCCACCTTCCAATGGAGCATCTCCGCGTAAAGCTCATCCTTGTTCTTGAAGAAGTTATACAGGGTGCCCACGGAAAATTCCGCCTGCCGGGCGACTTCCTCCATGGAGGCGTAATGAAACCCCTTTTGGGAAAAAACCTCCTCGGCGGCCTGGAGGATATCCGTCTTCCTCTGAAGCGCCTCCCGCTCCCGCCGTGTCATCGTCGTCTCATCCGCGTTGCTCATAATGTGTCGAAGTACCCCTTGCCCGGCCTGTTTTGAGCCGCCACTCACAATCTGAATGGCGGTTCAATGTTTGAAGGCTCATTCTGTGCCATGTCGAGGGGAATCGAGGGACTCATTGAAAAAAATGGGGAGGCCCCTTCATATAACCCCTTTCATTTCAGTCCTTTATGTTTTTATAGGGGGCCTTGATTTTATAAAACTGGCCGATTGCCCCAGCTCTGATTCCTGATCAGAAGGCTTCACTGGAGTGATCTGAACGCCAGATTGTGGCTGACACTCCATGGGGTTTCGGGTGACAAGGCTTCAGGGTTATGAGGAGTTTTTGATGCCGGCCAAAGAATACGACCATAAGAAGATTTCTGAGGGGTTCCAGCGGGAACTGGATCTGTTGTTTGGCGAGCATCAATCAGGAATGCCTGCGCGGGAAGACTCCCGGGCATTCGGGGCAATGATCGAAAAGAGGATTGCCGACAACTGGGTATCGATTTGTGACAATCTGGGCGTGGAACTTCTGGAGCTACCCGGAAGAAAGACGATTTTCGTTTTTGCATGCAGAGTTGGTGGCAAGATAATCGGACTGGACATAAAGACGAAAGATTTGGACTCCTCAAGGTATTCCGATGGGGCCATTTCTGCCGTTGGAAACCTTCTGAAGTTCCTCGTCAATGATGGCGGTGATTTTCTGATCGCGGAATTCGGGCACAATAAATCCACCGAAAGCAATCGGCGCGACCTGGAATATATACGGGTGTGTCCATTCGTACTCCTTCCCAGGGATGCTTATCGTATAGAAAATCTTGGAACAGGACAGGTAAGGTTGAATCATTCTGTCGACCAGGTTTGGGATCAGATTGAGTGGGATCGGGATATCAACGGATTTTACGAACTTTTTACTGAGTTGGCAATCAAACACTACGAGCGGGTAGGCAACGATGCAGAGCGACGAAAACAGGCAATTATCGCTTTTCGCGAATCAAAATACACCGGCTTCAAGCTCACCTGAGGCGCCCCTCAAGATCGGCCAGATCTTCACTCCCCTGAACTGGGCGAAGTGGTTGATTGCCCAATCGCAGGTCTTGTCAGGGGACTGGTCCAGGAAAACTTTTCTGGATCCCACTGGTGGCGACGGGGTTTTCCTCATTGCACTTGCCAGGGAGTATGAGGAGCTTCATGGATCCGGGAAGTTAACGCAATTTGTCCATCAACTCTTCTATGTGGAAGTCGATACAGCCCTTGTTTCCCGGTTCAAGGAGCGCTTCCGTGCATCGCTTGGTATTGAATTCCCTCAATCCAATATTGCCAATATGGACTTTCTTCTGGGCGCCTTTCCTTTTGAAAAGGTCGACGTCATTGTTGGAAATCCACCATGGATGAACTTCACTGATCTCCCTGCCGATTACAAGGAATCCATGAAGCGCCTGTTCGACAGGTATGGAATGAACCCGGATCGCAGGCGCCTGCTCCTCGGGTCGTCGCGCGTTGACATCTCGGCCCTCGTGATCGTCAAGGCTCTTGCGGATGCGGCAAAGGAATCCTGTGAATACTGTTTTTATGCACCACTTTCCCTTTTTCTGGGTGATGGCGCCCACGACGGATTTCGCAGATATACATCCCTGGGGAGGCCTTTTCGAGTTTCCCAAATCTGGGACTTTAATGGGCTGGATATTTTCGGAGGTGTTTCCACCCGTTATTGCGCCTTCGCCGGAACCGTTGACAAAAAACAGCAGTACCCCATCCGTTACCACATCCTGGAAGATCCCAAGTGGGTTGAATATACAGCCTTCCCACTGAAGGAAAGTAATTCCCAGTTAAGAATCCACAGGACGATTGAGGAATATCAGCGTCACCATGATTCACCGCCGATCAGGTTGCTCCCCGCACAACGGCCACGGCAGGGTGTGAATACTTGTGGCGCAAACAGTGTCTATATATTCGAGGACATGCCTCAACATATTCCCCCGGCATTTTTATATCCGCTGGTTGGGGGGAACAGGAAGGCTGGCCGTACATCACACCGATATATTCTCATCCCCCATCATGCCAACGGCAAGCCGCTGCATCAAAGTGAGCTCGAAAAATATCCCGCCGTGTGGGAATATTTGCTCTCAAGGAAGAAGGAGCTTTCCAATCGTAAGGGGGTCCTGATTCAGAGTTGGATCAGAAAGGGATATTGGTGGGCTTTGCTTGGTGTTGGTCCCTACTCTTTTGCTCCATACAAGGTGCTTTGGAAAGCCTTGGGTGCGAAAACTTTTGAACCGGAGATCTACTCCTGTCTGGACGGCAGAATATGGCAGGGAAACCAGGCGCTCCATGCCTTTATCCCCTGTTGGAACCCGGAGGAGGCGCAGGAGGTCCGGCAAAAAATGCGCTCGCCCCAAATCGCCGACTGCCTTGCCTCCCTCAGAATGGAAGGGAGCAGGAATTGGGCGCAGCCCGGGAAGATTTCCAAGTTGATCTCCTTTGAAGAGGAACCAGCATTCTTCTCGTAGGGACACGGACCTGCACATACCGATCTCCCTTCATCATGGAAGGGGCCATGGCGGTCTATTCAGGAGATGGTGATTGGAAAATATGGTGCCCGGGAGAGGACTCGAACCTCCACACCTTGCGGTACAGGAACCTAAATCCTGCGCGTCTGCCAGTTTCGCCACCCGGGCACGGGCGTGGGATGAACCAACGGCCAAAAGCCCCGATTCGCAAGGGGAATCAGCCGCGGTCGCTCCCCCGAAGTCGGTCGAGGATGATCCCAACGGCGGCACGCACGGAAAGGTGGTTCCAGTCACCCGGCCCCTTGATGGGATCCAGCATGATGTCGAGGTCGACAAGCAGATCGGGGTGAAGGCCCCAGCCCGTGCCGAAGACGAGGAGGACCGGCTCGTCGGGGTTGGACTCAAGGCGATGTCGAAGGTCCCCGTAGCTGATGCGGTTTGGTGCGGGGCGGGCGGAGGTTCCCACGAGCAGCGGCCTGGCCTGGGAATCGGCGCTCATGCGGCTCACGACGTCGTCGAGACTGGCCACTTGTTCGAGGCGGGCGAGGGCCTCCTTGCGGGTGGGGTTGTAGGCGGCACCCCAGCCGTCGCGCCAGTGGCGCAGGACCCGGGCGAGGAATCGTTGCTGGGGCTCGTAGGGATGGACGATCCAGATGCCCTCGACTCCGTAGGTGGTTGCGGCGCGGGAAAGGTCGTGCATGTCGAGGTTGGTGACGGATGTACAGACGGCGTCACCGGCCTTGTTGACGGTGGGAAAGTGGACGAGGGCAATGTGGAGGGGCATGTGGCGTTCAGCGGGGGCGGTTCAGGTGGATGAGGGGCCGGTTTCGTCGGCTAGCCAGTTGGCGGTCCGCCTGACGAAGGGGGCAAGCACCTGTTCCCAGGTGTCTATAAAGTAATACGTCAATCCATGGTCGAGGAGCGCCCGGAAGTCGTCGGTCCTTCCCAGGTCGAGGGAGGCCATGGCGGCAATGAAGTGTGTGTAGCAGTCTTCGGGGCCGTCGGGCTCGACAAGGGCGAGAAGGCGCAGCGCCTCCTCGTTGCGGCCCTGTTCATGGCATGCCCACGCCTGGCAGACGATGGTGTCGGGGAGGGGGAGCGGTGCCTTCGCGGGATCCGAGGCGGAGGCGGCCTTCTCCAGGAAGGGTTCGAGCATGGACGCAACAACTTCGGCCCTGCCGCAATGGAGGGCTGCGAAGGCGGCGTTGGCGGCGATGCTTTCATCCCCCGGGTTCAGGCGATGAGCCTTGTATAGACAGGAAAAAGCCGACGCGCTGTCCTGGCGGTGAAAGCTCGAAACGCCCCGGGAGGCATACCGTGCGGAGAGACGCCTTGTCCGGGCATTGGGTTTGGCGTCCGGAGTGACCCCTGCAAGCAGTTGCTCAAACTCGCTGTTATCCGGGTCCTCCACCTCGTCGGGATTCGACCCATGGGCGAGGATGACGGCCCGCTTCGGCCAGAAGATTTCCAAAAACCGCTTCAGAAAGCCGCGATGGGGAAGAATGGGGAGCAAATCTTGAAGGAGCCTCCCCGCGGCGGCAACTTCGCCACCCTGATGGAGGGCAAGCATGAGGAACATGCGGGCAACGAGGTTCTCGGGATTGCGGGCGAGGACTTTTTCCAGGCAGCGCACCGATTCGTGGGGGATGCCCGCATCCAGCTTGGCAAGGGCAAGGAGCACGAGTCCCGGTTCGGGAAGGGAGTCCTCCCCATCAGCGAGCGCGCCCAGAACCTCATCGGGCCGCCCCTGGTCGAGAAGCACCCAGAGGCGGTCCAGTTCCGTGTTGTTGATATGTGTTGAATTGGTCAAGGAGTCGTTTCCGGGACGATAGATGTCTAGTCGCCCCGTGGCGAGGAATCTTCGCGGGACATGACGGGATCAAGGTTCACCTGGCGGCCCATGGTGTGGAGGGCGCGCTCAAGCTCGTCGATACGATTCTCCAGCATCTTGAAGCGATCAATGACGGGATCGGGAAGCTGGTGCTCCAGATTGTGATCCGAGGAGGGAATAATCTTCCGACCGTCACGACGGACGACACGGCCGGGGATTCCCACCACGGTGCAGTTGTCCGGGACGTCCTGAAGCACCACCGAGTTCCCGCCCACGTAGCAGTTCCTGCCAATGGTGATGGCGCCAAGGATCTTCGCTCCGCCCCCGACAACGACCCCGTCAAGGAGCGTTGGGTGGCGCTTGCCGGTTTCCTTCCCGGTGCCGCCCAGGGTGACCTGATGAAAGAGCATGCAGTTCTCGCCGATTTCCGCCGTTTCGCCGATGACAACACCCATGCCGTGATCGATGAAAAATCCGGGGCCGATGCGGGCGGCCTGGTGGATTTCAATCCCGGTGAGGAACCGATTGAGCATGCTCAGGCATCGCGGTATGAGAGGGATGCCCATGCGATAAACCAGATGTGTGATGCGATGGAGGAAGATGGCATGGAAGCCGGGGGTCGTCAGGATGACCTCCACGGGCGCCCAAAAACCGCGCGCAGCGGGATCGTTGGCGAAAACCGCCTGATAATCCCGTTGGACGCATTCAAAGAAGCCACATTTTTTCCGCGAGGAGGCCATGATCAATCAATGCCCTGTTTGCTGGATTCAACCCAATGAGCCGTTCGACAGGCGCCATCATCGGATGATGCGAATTTCGTGACACAATCCTGCCGTGCAGGGCAAGGGCTGCTGTTGGAGGTCATCAATCCCGGTTTCGATCCCGGCCGAAGAGACCCTGAATCCTGCCCCCAACATCCTCGATGGCTTCACGGGCTCCCTCTGATCCAGGGAGGTCATCCAGCTCCTTGTCAAGCTCCCTGAGTTGACGGCCAACAGCTTCATCCACTCTGGACGTCACATCGTCCACAACACGACCGACCTCCCGTTCTGCCGCTTCCCGGGCCATTTGCTGCGCCCGGTTCGAGGCAACCTGGATGATCTGGGCCCCGATCTGGCCAAGCACTGCTCGCGTGATGGCAGCCGGGGAGGAGTCGGTAATGACATGCTGGAAGGGAACCTCGAGACCCGCCTCATCGGAAATCACCATGCCGATGGGGCCGGTGGTGAGCATATTAACGGCGGTATTGCGACCGGAACCACGGACTCCGTCGAGGCGGAACTTCAATGTGCCCTCAAGCACCCCATCGTTGATTGCCGCAACGATGTCGGCATCCAGATGCCCCGTGTCGATGTCCTTGACGCGTTCGAGGGGGAGGCGCTTGACGTTCGTCTGGAAGTCAAGGGAACGCCCCTCGGCAGGCTCGGCGATGTGGCCGGCCAATTTGACAGAGACGTTGGTATCCTCGCTGAAGGGTTGGGAGCGAATGGTGAGGTTGCTGCGAATACTGGGGTCGGGTGGATAGACAAGTTGCTGGCCATGGATTTCAACCAGGCGGGCGCTTATGGACTTGGACTCGTCGAGGGCATCCACGAGGGATATCCCGAGGTTGGCAAGCTTGAGACTGTCGAGGCGGATGAACTCAAAGGGCGGCTCGGCAGGTTCCTCAATTTCCGCTTCCCGGGCTGCCTCCTCCAGCGCCTCGGCGGCCTCGCGGGCCTGCTCACGGCGCTGAATACCGGCAGCAATCATGTCCATGATCGAGGTGGGTTCCTGGCGGGCGCGCAATTCCTCCTCGCGGGCCTTGGCGGCCTCCCTTGCCTCGCGCTCGATGTCCTCCAGCTTTTTCGGGTCGTCGCCGGTGGCATTGGTGAGGGCGACAAGGAACTCCTGAAGGTTCTCCGGCTTGGGCTTGTTTTCCGCCCGGGCGGTGTTTTCCAGGTGAACGAAGGAGTTGGCGTACTCGATTTCGGGAAGGTGAATGCGGGGCTTTTCCATCGAGGCGATGAGCTGGGGGACGTCCATGTCGAGCTTGAAGGTCCCAAGCTGGAAAATGATCGGTTGGGTAAATCGCTCGCTCGAACGGATGGTGAAATCGTTGATGGCGAGCTTCATAATTTCCCCCTCGGTAACCCCGTCGGGAGGAATGTGCAGATCATTGATGGTGAAATCGCCCAGGGTAATGACCGCCTCGATGGCCTCCTCCCATGCGTAGGCATCACGGACCCCGATGCGGATGTCAGCGACTTCAAGGGTCCGCAGGTGGATCCCCTTGGGGCGTGCAGGTGGTGTGGTGGGTGGAGCAGGTTCCTCCACCTCGGGCTCCTCCTCCTTTTCGACCACCTCCCGGGTGGGCATTCCTGCAAGGAAGTCGGCGAGGCTGCGACCGCCATCCTCGTTGACGTCCATGTTCACCCGAAGGCCACGAAGCTCGAGACTGCGCACGAGGATCGTGTCGGAAAGAAGCGAGCGCAGGGATATACGCGCGCCCATGTTCTCAATAAGGACGAAGGTATTGGAGGGGTAACCCGGCGCGGCGGCGATGCGCAGGCTCTGAATGGAAACATTGGACCGAAGGATGGAGAGGCGCACTCGCTCGACGGAAACCTCCTGGCCGAGGGCCTCGGTACCGGAGGTCTGAATGACGCCCTTGACGATGTGGGGCAGGGCGATGCGGATCCCCACCAGCGTAACCACCAGCAGGGCAGCGATGGTAATGCCGCCAATCTTCAGAATTTTGCCAATTTTCATTTTCTTCATGACCGTATCACTCCGTGTGATTGATGCCCAGGTTCAACCCGGCATGTTGGCGATTGGTTCAGACACCTGTGTGGCCGAAACCACCTTCTCCCCGCTCCGTAATGGTCAAATCATCGGTCACATTCCAGATGAATTTTTCCACGCGGGCAAGGACCATTTGAGCGATCCGGTCCCCCCGGTTGACGGGGAAGGGTTCCTCGCCAAGGTTCGCCATGATGACCTGAATTTCCCCCCGATAATCGGCATCGATGGTCCCCGGCGAGTTGAGCACCGCGATGCCATGGCGCAGGGCGAGACCGCTCCTCGGGCGCACCTGAAATTCAAACCCTTCGGGCAGCCCGAGCTTCAACCCCGTGGGAACCAGGGCCACCTTGCCGGGAGCAATGACCATCGGTTCTGTCACCGCAGCGACGAGGTCCACACCACTGCTCCCCCTGGTCTGAAAGGAGGGGAGGGGAAGACCTTCTCCATGGGGAAGTACCGTCACAGGAATTCGCATGTTCACCACCATTCCGCATTGCGGGGTAATTTAGCAACGGGGCACAATCGCAACGAATTCATGGGCACCAATCAAGCCCAATCGCCCCCGATTCGTCACGGGTAAGTTGGACGTCCGGTCCAACCCGGAATCAAAACCGCACGACCACCGACCATGCAGTGGAATTACGAAACATGGAAAGGGTGACCGGAGCGCCATTTCCTCCCGGTATCAGCGCAATTTCCCCCTCGCCAACCCGCTCGATTTCCTCCCACCGTTCCGGTTCCACCACGGTGGAAAGCATCAGGTTGATCGTCCGCCAGGTCATGACGGGAAGGTTTTCATCCAGTGGACGGAGGCCGGCGTCAGCGATACGAACCATGGGAGGACGCCCGACAGCGAGGTGGAGGGTCAAGGCATCGTCAAGGAGTGATGCTTGATCAATCAGGTCCCAAAGGCGTGGAGAATCATTCATTTCGTATCCTCCCCTGTCATTGCAGGGAGGAGGTTTCGCCCCGGGAGACGGCCATGGCGTCGCGCTTCTCGCGGGCCTGGTCGAGTCGGGGGTCGGCCTTCAGGGCGCGGTCGTAATATGTCCGGGCCTGATCAAACTTGCCAAGCTGCTCATAAAGTTGGGCCAGATGGAAGAGAATATCCCCATCCCCAAGGGAAAGATGGGCCGCACGCTCCAGATATTCCCGCGCCTTCTCGAATTCCCCCCGCTGGAAGTACACCCATCCCATGGAATCAAGAATGTAGGCAGCGTTGGGGCTTACAGCAAGGGCCTGGGAGATGAGTTCCTCCGCTTCCTCAAGGCGAATTCCTTCCTCGGCGAACAGGTAACCGAGGTTGTTCGAGGCGGTTTCGTACCAGGGGTTCCGGGACGGATCGCCAAGGTCGATGAGGTCGCGATATATCTTTTCGGCTTTCTCCAGGTCGCCCGCTCCCCCGGCAGCAATGGCGAGTTGAACACTGATGTCGTTGTCTCCGGGGTATTCACGAATGAGGGACTGGAGCCTGCCGACGGCACGATCGTATTGGCCAATCCTGATGAAATAACGGGCCCGAAGCAGTTGGGTGTCGCGGGGATGGTCGGCGCCAAAATCCTGCACGAACTTGTTCAGCGCCTCCATGGCTTCATCGTCGAGGCCCTGACGGACCAATGACAGGACATGCGCCTCACGAAGGATGATGTTGTCCTCGTTTTCTTCGGCCAACTCCCTGTAGAGGGCGCCCGCCTCCTTGTGTGCACTTGCGGCGCTCAGAATATCAGCGGTGGCGACCTTGTGACGCAGGACGAGCATCCTGTCGTCCCTCGTGTGCTCGTTCCCCTCCTCCATGACACGGAAAGCCAGGTCCTGAAGATCAAGGTGGAGGCAGGTTCTGGCAAGGGCGGATCGAATTTCCAGGTTTTCAGGGAGGGCATCGAGGGCGCGTTCGAGGGACTTGCGGGCGCGGTCAAATTGCCCATGTTCCAGGGCCATCGCCCCGTACTGGAAGTCAAAGTCGGGTCGGCTACGCAGGTGCCTCCTCGCCTCCTCCTCCAGCATGGTCAGGCCGGTGTCGTCATCGCTTTTGAAGTGAAGTTCGGCCAGAACAATCCACGCATCCAAGTCCATGGGATTGGCAGCGGTGACCTGCTGGAAAAGGGCCTTGGCGGATTCCTCATCCCCCTTTTTCAGGTAGATCTGCCCCAATTTGCCGAGAAGATTCGCATTGGCGGGGGATTCCTCCAGTGCCTTGCGCAGGTATCTGATGGCAACATCAGCATTCCCCAATTCCTCCTTCACCCTTGCCATCATCATCAGGCTGTCAATGTCGTTGGGTTGATAGGCCAGGGAGGATCGGAGGATTTTTTCCGCCTGCTCCAGCTTGCCATGCTCAAGATACGAGCGGCCTATATTGCGGTAGATGTCTCCATCCTGGGGGCTTGCGCTGATGGCGGCCTGAAAGAAGGGGTCGGCCTGGTCGAACTCGTCACGCTCCAGATGGTATTCCGCCATGTCGATGAGCGAGGGGATGTGGCTGATGTCTCGATCGAGAATTTCCCGGCGCACTTCCGCGAGGGACTCCCAATCGCCCTGCCTTTTCAGGTAACGGGCGTAAAGCTCGGCGATTTGCTCGTTGTTGGGGCTCCCCTCCTGAAGATCCCGATACCCTTCACGGACACGATCAACGCCACCGATCGTTGCCAGGTGGTCCTCCCAAATTCGCAGGATCATCCCGTGATTGGGAAATACCCGGACGGCTTCCTCGTAAAGTTGCGCGGCATCTTCCTGGCGATTCATCGCCACCAGGCGGCTGGCGAAATGAATCATTCGCTCGACAAGAGCCGGGCGGGCACGGAACAACCGGCGATAAAGGGCCAGTGATTCCTCCATGTTGCCGACATGCGCGGCGGCTTCAGCGCCAAAGAGCAACCCGTGGATGTTTTGGTCGTCGATATGAAGAATCGAGGTGGCGAATTTGAGGGACGCCTCGTAGTCGCGATCGGACTCATGGGCGATTTGTGTCAGGCTCGTGAGGGCGGAAATATTGCGCGGACGGATCTCCAGCACCTCCTCAAAATGCCCACGGGCCTCCTCCACCCGGTCACGCATGAGCAGCGAGCGGCCCAGCCCCAGAAGAGCCGGCACGTTTTCCGGGTCGATTTCCAGGACCTGCTCGAAGAGCAGGGTCGAGCGGGACAGATCGTTGACACCCAGGGCAGCCTCGGCGGCCTTCAATCGCGCCTGAAGGTGGTTGGGGTCGGCCTCGATGGCCCGTTCGAATTCACGAAGGGCGCGGGCGGTTTGCCCTGCCTTGAGAGCAAGGACGCCCTCGCTGTAATAGAGGAGCGCCTCCGGTGTTTCGGCATGGCTGGAGATGGCATCCGGACGGCGAAAGGGCGCCTCGGGGTGGAGCAAACCACCCCAGGTCGGGATGAGGTATTCCTGCATCGAGGGATCGAGGGGGGTTGCATCGTCCTCAATGATCTGGGGAGTCTCCATCTCGGAGAAGCGTTCTTCCCAGAAAGTCTGGTAGGAGCGCTGGGCATGAAGCGATGGAGCCGCAAGACCCAGAATGGCGATGGCTGAAAGAAGGTGGTATGATGGGAGGCGAAGGGAATTATTCATGGATATCTCGACAGGGGGGACTTGTCACGGGTTTGATGGAGGGCAAAAATACTGCCAACCTGCCTTTGGCAGTTCCAAACCATACCCAGCGTCAAATTCCCTCAAACATCCCAACCCGTCAACCGGGAAGGCGGAACATCGCCAAGGCTCAGTCGCTTCCTTCGAGCCGCTGATAGACGGTCGGGATTTCAATGGTGCCGTCGGTGTGCATGACGAGATCCACCGAGGTGTCGTAGCTCCCATCGAGCCCGGCGCTTTTCAGTGTGTAAGTTCTCGTTTCATAGCGTATCGGATTTCCCCATCCGTCGAGGGGTTCCCCACTGTCATTGAGGTCGAAGGAAATCAGCACCCGGTCCTCACGGGCAAAGTCCTGAACACGCCGTGGATACTCGCCGTTGGCCAGCTCATGATTGACGATGCCCACACGGAGGTTCTCCAGGGATTCCATCGTTGCCAGGTAGGAGAGATAATCGAGGTCGAAGTCCTCGCCATCCCCCTCGCGGAGCAGCCGCGCCTGCTGGGCGGCCTTTTCCAGCCACACGGAAAGGACCGGTCGGTCCTCGCCACGGAAGTTTTCCTTGGGCGAGCCGGTCAGGTAGGTGACCAGGCCAATGAGAAGCACCACCCCGGCAGCGGCCCCGAGAAGGAGGGGAATTGGCCCCACCGAGGAGGCGTCCCGGTCGATGGCAGACTGATTTCCCGCCAGGGCGGAAAGCTCCATCGGTGATTCGGGGGGGGTGGCCTTGGCACCGGGGCGAAGGATGCTGCTCGGCGGGGGGGGAAGGATTGTCGTGCCCGCCTGGGTGACACCACCTCCCTTTTTTTCACCACCGGTGAACATGGAGCCCTGCTCACGGGCGGTGAGCATCAGGCGCAGCTGCTTGATGTCGTAGAGGAGGGACTCGTAATCCTGATAACGCTCGTCCATGTCCTTGCGCATGCAGCGACTGACGATGTCGTCGAATTCCACCGGAATGGACGAAACAAGGGTCTTCATGGGAACGAGGGGCGCGGTGACATGCTTCATCATGATCTGGACGGGTGACTCCCCCTCGAAGGGGGTACGGCCCGTCAGAAGGTGATACATGGTGGCACCGAGGGAGTAAATGTCGGCCCTGAAGTCCACACTTCGCCCCTGGCTTTGTTCCGGGGCCATATAACTCGGGGTGCCGAGGACCGAGCCCTCCTGAGTGCGGTAGCTGTCTTCAAAAAAGATTTTCGCCAGCCCGAAATCCACCACCTTCACGTCGCCCTTTGCCGTGATCATAATGTTGGCGGGCTTGATATCACGGTGGATGATGTTCGCTTTCCCTGCGGCGCGGAGGGCATCGGCGATCTGTTCCATCCAGGTGGCGGCAACGATATAGGTGACGCGCTTTTGGGATTTGATCAGGTCGCGGAGCGATCCCCCCTCGAGGAATTCCATCGCCATGAAGGGGGTGCCCTCCTCGGAAAGACCGACGAGGTAGATCTGGGCAATGGCGGGGTGTTGGACGCTTGCTGTGGCCCGGGCTTCGCGCTCGAAGCGCTTCACCGAATCCCCATCCGCCATCAGCTCCATGCTCATGATCTTGATGGCGACCTTGCGGCGAAGGGTTTCGTCCTTCCCCAGCAGAACGACGCCCATCCCCCCCTTGGCCAGGACACGCTCCACCATGTAGGGCCCCAGGTAATTCCCCACCCATTGGGTGGGATCGATCGATGGGCGGGAAACATCACCCTCATCACGGGCCAGGGGAATGCGGGCCTCGGAAGGTGGGTGTACCTTTTTATTCTTGTCCTGGGAGTTGTCGGGTTGATCCGGGTCGGGGGAGACCATGGCTGTTTATCAAGTCCTGGGGTGGCGAACCGTCGGCGAACCGGGGGGCGACGAGGGAAGCATCACGCCAAGTCGCTCCCCTTTAGTTTCATTCCGCTCCGGCGGGTTCGTCAAACTCGATATTGACCCCGAGTTGGGCAGCAATGGCGTCGATGAGGAGGCCCCGACTTCTTTCCACTTCAATCAGGCCCTTCTGGTAGTTCACCAGCGCCTGAACCTGGTTGACCTGGGCGCGAGCAAGACGCTCCTGAAAATCGAGAACATTGAAGGTCGTGGAGGCACCAACGTCGAGGCGGCGCCGTTCCGCATCAAGGGTCTCCGTGGCGGCCTCGACCTGAGCGTTGGCGGCCTCGATGCTTTCCTGGGCCGTGCGGATGGTACGGGTGGAGGCACGCACTTCCGTGACAACCTGAAGCTCGGCGCGCTCGATGAGCCGGTTGGCCCGCTCCACACCGTCAAGGGCGGCACGGTAGGCTGCCCGGGCGTGGCGGTTGAGGAGGGGGTAACGGAATTCAACACCGTAAAAATAACTGGTGTAGTGGGCGGCGCGAAGGTCATCGAAGGCGTCGGATGTGGTGCTTTCGGTGGAATTCGCCCCCCATTCCGCCAGGAGGTTCAGTTCGGGGAGTCGTTGGCGGCGGGAAACATCGCGGCTGATATACGCAATCTCGCGGGCGGTCATTGTGGCGGAGAAATCGGGCCGATAGTTCAACGCATCGGCCAGAATGTCACGGTCGTCGAGGGTCAGGTCGAGGTCGTAGACGTCGGGCGGGTCGAGGGGAATGATCGGGGCGCCCCAACTGGCATCGGGATCCTCCCAGTTCAGGAGACGGAGAAGGCGGTCCTGGGCATTGATGATGTCGCTCTTGGCCTGGATGACGAAGGTGCGGCGCTCGGCGGCCTGGGCACGGGCCTGAAGGAGGTCGGCGCGGGCGGCGGTACCAGCTTCGACGCGGGCGGAGTTCACCCGCTCAAGTTCCTGGGCGGCCGTCAGGGAGGCTTCCTGAACTTCAAGATTGCGAATGGCGAAGACCAGATCCCAGTAGGCGGTCATGACTTCGGCGAGGCGGTCGATGATTTCCTGCTGGTAGGAAAGCTGGGCGATGCGCTCGGAAAAGCGGGCGATGCGAATGCCCGATTCGGTGACGGTGGTGCCGAAGTTTTTGAGGAGGGGCTGGCGGATGGCAATCACCGCCTCCTGGGTGACATTCGGTGAATGGAGGGTGCTGTCCTGTCTACGGTCATCACGAAAATTCGTGCGCGACTGACGTGCTTCCACGGAAAGGGTGCCGCCGATGGGGAGAAGCTGGGTGACGCCGACGGTGCCGATGGTGCTGTGATCTCGGCGGGGCGAACCTCCGATGCGATCTGAATCACGGGTTTCATGAACGCGGCGCAGCGAGCCCTCGATGGTGGGATCGTATATTCCGTATTCGCCGCGGCGCTCCTCGCCGGCGATGCGGGCGTCGAGGCGGCGGATTTCGATGTCAATGTTTCGCGTGATGGCCAGATCGACGATTTCGGCCAGGGACATCTCGACCGGTTCCCCATCAAGGACAATGCGGTCCGGGCGATTCCCGGTGTCAGCAAAAAGCAGGTTTCCGGTGGCAAGGAGGATACATGCGCACCACAAGGTGGCATTGAATTTATTCGATTTCATGAATGTACTTTCCGAGGTCTTGCGTTTGTTTCAGGAGACGTCATGTCATCCTGAAATGCGGACTTCGATGCTCCGGGGGCTTACTTCACGCACGACCGAGAGGCTCGGATAGGGGCATGTCCTGATCGCTTCGAGAAGCTCCGCGCGGGAGGCGTCAGTAACGATGGAAAGAACTGCCGACCGATCGAACTTCTTCTTGAGGAAAATCTGGGTGTTCTGGCCCATACGATCCAGATGAAGCTTCACGACGTTGATCAGTTCCTCGTCCGCCCCCGTCAGGAGAATTTCGAAATTCGAGCCACCCCGAACGACGTTGCGCCACTGATCGCGGTACATTTCGTTCGTTTGTCGGGCAATGACTTCAGCTGCGCGCTCGATGGCCATGCGAATGGCGTCGGCACGATCCCGTGCAGCTGCCGCACCCTTGGCGGTTAGCGAAAAGAGTTCCTCTTTGTTGTCGACCCGATAAACGGTGACATTCATTTCCGATTCGTAGAAGAAAAAAGTATCAAAATAGACACGGCGGGACTCCATGCCCTCGACCTCGCGGGTGCGCGTGCTGCCGGTGATCATCACCTCGACATTGCGCCTTTCGGAGGCAACAAAGGCCGCCTCCAGAATGTTGTCCGCCTTGACGTCCACGGTGGGCTTGGGGTTGTCGACGACCCCGTAATAATTTTTAATGTCGTTTTGCGCCAGCTTGGCTTGGAGGATTTCCCGGGCAATTTCCTGGTCGATGCGCTGACCGGAAAGCTCCTCCTCCATGTAGATGTTGAACATCGGCTTGAAGGCCGGTGTGAACAGGAAGCGCTTTTCGGCAAGATCTGTTGTCAGGCTGGCGCTGCTCACGAAGACCCGGCAATCCAGGACGACCTGGCCGCCGGTGAAGGTGTCGGAAAGGACTTCGATGCCATTGATGAAATTTGCGGCGTAATTGCGCAGGTAGCGCTCGAGAAGGGCGTCGGCACGGGTCAGGCGGCCATCAATGAGAACACGGCCTGCGGCAGCGAGAACGGCGCGTTCGCGGGCACGCTGGAGGGCCTCCTCGCGGTTTTCACCGCGGGCGGTAAGCCGTACGGAGACCAACTCGTCGGTAAGGGGGTTGACAGCGATTTCCTCGGCCCGCCGTTCCGCGAAGTCATCCACGGTCTTTTCCGCAGCGCGGGGCAGAATGGGGATGATTTGGTCGGCTGCAACCGTCACCGTCAGCCCCTGAAAGAGGAGCAGACCGGCGAGAAGAATTTCTCTCAGGCGAATAATGCGGGGCATGCGGTAAATCCCTGCCTCAGCGGAATGGAACGGGCTTTCTGAGCCTCGGTAGCCAACTTCGGCCCCGGGTTGTAGGGTGTCAACGCGAAAGCCCGTCGAGCCGGCGGGGGCAATCAGACGATCTCGGTCTGATGGCGATCCAATGTTTCCCGGACCTTCTGGAGGAAGGACGTCTGAAGACCGCCAACGCCGCGGTTGAGGGCGCAGACGCCGGAGCGGGCGACCTCCATAATGCCGAAGGGCTGGAGGAAATCGACAAAATTGGTCAGCTTGGCGGAATTGTCCACCAACTGAAGGGTGATCGACTCGGTGGTGCAGTCGATGGCCTCGGCCTTGAACAGGGTCGCCACGGTCAGCAGGTCGCCGCGCGATTGTTCGGTGCACTTGACCTTGACGAGCATCATTTCCCGCTCCACGAAGGAGGCGCTTTCGGTGAGATCCTGGATGGCGATGACTTCCAGCTGCTTGGAGAGCTGCTTGCGCACCTGGTCCACCTGGACGGTGGTTCCCTTTACCACGATGGTCATGCGCGAAACCGTCTCGTCGTGGGTCGCACCGACAGAGAGCGATTCGATATTAAACCCCCGGGCGGCAAACATCCCGGCAATACGCGCCAGGACGCCAAATTCATTCTCCACCAACACGCTGATCACATGATAGCGCTCGGGGCTTTCTGATTCCATCTTCATCATGGCTGGAAACTCCTTCTCGGGTTCTTTCGATTCCTCAATTCACATCCGACGCCGCGAAATCGGGAGACAAAGAAAAACCGCCGGAGGCATCCGGCGGACATCTGAGCGTCAATAACGCACCCCCGCCGGGCGAAATCAGGCGGCTACGACGACGACGATGGGATGCGGTGAGAACATCTTGCATGGTCCTGAAAACCAAAATACGGCCCTTGGGCCGCGGGAAGACTCCCCAAGGAGGGAGCCCACGGTCAAGGGGAATGAACGGCAATTTCACCCCGGGAGACTGCCATCGGAGGGCCTACATGGAAATTACCGAAAGGGCCAACCCCGGAAAAACGGGGTCACTGCGATTGGTCCGGGTTTTGTCCAGAGATCTATTATGTCCCCTTGTGGGACCATCATCCCCTCCTGCAGGTGCTTCCATGGGAAAACCACTGGCTTCATTCGTTACCACTTTATCGTTCCTTGTCATGGGTTGTGCGTCAATTCCTGCTGAATCCGGAGAAATCAAATTGGAATACAATGCCTCCCACTCCGCCCATGAGGTTTTGCGTGTTGGGGGAGACATGGAAGTTGTCGCTGAATTCAATGCGCAACGTGGCGAATGGCGTTCGGGAGGTTCAGTCATTGATACGCCGCTCCCGGAAGGGTACCCCGCCCCCACACCACCCGGGGCGATTGAGATCAAAACCTACCCGGAAGTAAGGCGGGCAGAAATATCCGGTACCGGTTCCCGAAGTGGGTCGGGGTTCATGCCCCTCTTCCGCCACATTCAAAGAAGTGATATCGCCATGACATCTCCCGTGGAGATGGATTACGCCCTTGCAGGAGATTCAAACACGCCCACAACCAATGAATGGACGATGAGCTTCCTTTACCGCACGCAAAACCTTCGGGAGACGGGGGTCGATGAAATGGATGACCGCATTACAATTCGCGACGTCGAACCCCTCACCGTTGTTTCCCTTGGTGGCCGGGGGACCTATCGCAATGATCGGATTGAAAGTGACCTGGCAACACTGATGGGATGGTTGGAAAACCAGTCCGACTGGGAACTGGCCGGTGCTCCCCGGGCCCTCCTCTACAACGGCCCCACTTGGCGCCCCTGGCAAAAGTGGCTTGAAGTGCAACTGCCCATCCGTTCAGTCGTTGATGAGGACCAAGAGTCCCAAAGCCCCGACACAAGCCCCGGTGGTTGATTCCACCAGGGCGTCGTATCACTCACTGCGGGACGACCTGGGTGCCCATGGAAGATGGTGGTGTGGTGGGATTTTGAATAAGTGTAGCTGGAAAGGGATCATAAACCACCCGGGCAGGTGAGACC
>JAFIGB010000011.1 GCA_020831705.1 Candidatus Sumerlaeia bacterium
CCCTGGCGGAACTTATCCGCAACAGCGAGGGGTTTCTGAAACAACTGGAGGAGGTGGCCTCCCCCCTCAAGCGGGCCGGTGCGGAATCCCTCACGCGAAATGCCCTCATGGCGGCTTCCAGCGGTTGCGACGGGGAAACCCTGTCGGCGATTGCGGAACTGGCAGGCGACACGACACGGCCGGAGTGGCTCAGGGTCATGGCGGGGAAAATTCATGGCGCCCTCAATGCAAATTCCCCTGCCACGTGAACGCACTGACCTTGACGGCCATCATCTCCTTCCTAAATTGTTTTACAGGTTGTAAGGCGAAGAGCTGAATTGCCTTGGCAGGGTGTGCGGCACAAGGAGACGATGTCGCCCGAGAAAAGCCACAAGGATCTCATTCCGTGAAAGTTTCCTCGCAAAAAGCACTTCCTGGAATATCATCGCTGATATCCGCTGCGAACGAATTGGTCCGTGCGGCATCCCTCAACGATAACCCGATCCTGATCACCGGTGAGGTTGGCACCGAAAAATCCTTCGCGGCCAAACTGATTCACCAGCTCGGCAAGCGTGGGAATCGCCCCCTGGTGAAGCTCAACGTTTCGTGGAAACTGCCGCCCAATCTTTCCCAATACTTTCACCAATGCGATGGGGGCACCCTCATCATTCAGCTTCAAAAAGACTTCCCCATCGACATGCAATACACCCTTGTCGAGATGGTGAGCCACGGGTGCTTTGCCGATCCCATGAGCGGTGACCTGATTGAGTCCGACGTGCGGATGGTTCTGACCAGCACGCTGGAACTCGACGAATTCGACGCCCGCTCCCCCCTTCTCCCCGATTTACGCGAAATACTTGGCGCCCAGCACATCTCCATCCCCCCGCTGCGATCCCGTACCGAGGACATCCCCGCCCTCGTTCGATACGCCATGAATCGGGCCCTCGAAACGGGGAAATCAAAAGCCAAAAAGGCGGATCCGGCCGTCCTTTCCCTCTTCAGGCAATGGAAATGGCCCGGCAACACGGAGGATCTCCTGCTGGTCACCGCCCAAGCCGCCATTACCTGCAAGGGCGAGGTCCTTGAATTGTCCGACCTTCCCGAGAGCTTCCTCAAACAGCTGCCCTCCGAATTGATCGAATCCGCACGGATTGAAATACCAGAGGAAGATCCGGATACCGGGCGGCACGAGACCATCGATCCTGACACTTCGGAACCCGAGCCGATCACCGGGGCTTCCGACATCCACGATGCCCTCGACCCACCAACAACAGGCCAGAACATCGCTGGCGCAGGACACCCCTACGCCCGGCGCACACCCCTGCCAACCAACCCGGCCGACGACACAGCAAAATCCGACCCGGAAACGACCTCCATGCATGGCCTTCGCCATGACACCAGGGCCACACGTGTCCTCCAACTGGCCCGCCGCCTCAATGCCCAATCCCAGGTGCTTTCCCGCCAAATGAGCGGGCCGCTGCCCACACGAAGCACCGAGGAAATCATGGAACACCTCATGAAGGAGGCCACCGACGACGAGGCGCTGGAGTCGCTGGAGTCCGAACTGGATCGCGGTCTGGAACTCGTGATGGCAATGCGCAGGCAGCTGGCGATGTTAAACGTCCGCCAGCAACAAACCCAGGAAACGATCCGGGATCTTGTCCAGCGCATCAACCTGACCGGTGGCGTGGACGAAGCCTCCAATGCCGAGATCGCCCGCGAGGCCCAGGAGTTGAGTGAGACCCTCAAGGCCATCGACACCATCGTCGAGAAAGTCACCAATCAGCTCCCACGCACCAGCGAGCACTTCGAGGCGGTCGCCCAGGGGAAACTCCCGGAAAGGGACTCGATGACCTCGGGGATCTTCCGCAAACCGATCAATCTGGAAGAGGAAAAAGAACCAGAGGGGAATTAACCCCGACGTGGTCCTCCATCACTTCGATTCATTTTGCCCGATCACCCTCCATCCCTTTCACTTGCTATCGACGGAGCGGAGCGACACACTCCTGCGCCCCTTCGGGGAATGATTATTGGTCGCCTGAGTCCTCTCCCAAAGGAGCTCCATGCTCGGCAAGCTTCTGTTTCCCACCATTGAGGAATTGATCCGCGAGCGTGATTTCAGAACGCTCAAGGACCAGCTTTCCCAGCTCCCCGCAGCTGATATTGCCGACATTCTCGAGGATCTCCACGAGAGCCAGCTTTCCGTTCTCTTTCGCCTTCTTCCCAAGGACAAGGCCACCGATGTCTTCGAGCACCTCGACATTGAGCAGCAGCAACACCTCCTCAATTCGCTTTCCAAGGAGAAGGTAAAGGCGATCCTTGAGGAGATGAGTGTGGACGACCGCACCCAACTCCTCGACGAGATTCCTCCCGAGGTCGGCTCCCAGCTCCTGGAGCTCCTCCCCCAGGAGGACCGGGAGCTTGCTCTCAGTCTCCTCAATTACCCGGAAAATAGTGTCGGGCGCCTGATCACTCCCGATTATGTCTCGCTCAACGAAAAAATGACCGTCGGCGAGGCGCTGGACAAGATTCGACGCTTCGGGCGGGATTTGGAAACCGTCTACGCCTGTTATGTCATCGGAACCCGCCGCAAGCTCCTGGGGTTCATTTCCCTGCGCAAGCTCGTCACCAGCCCCCTCGATATCACCATCGAGGATCTATACGACAAAAATTTTGTCTATCTGCGAACGGACACCCCACCCGAGGAAGCGGTGGAGATGCTCCGTCGTTATGACCTGATTGCCCTACCCGTCGTTGACAGCGAAGGGAACATGATCGGAATCGTGACCTTCGACGACCTGATGGACGTGGCCGACGAGGAATTCCGTGAGGACATGGATCGCATGGCCGCCGTTATGCCCGGTTCCACTCACACGTTTCTCGAAGAACCGACGATGTCAAACGTCCGCCGGCGTGCTCCATGGCTGGTGGCCCTCCTTGTTGTCCAGGCCGTGGCGGTGACGGTCCTGGCCTACTACGATGCCCTGCTGGAACAATACATCGCCCTGGCCTTCTTCCTTCCCGCACTTGTCGCGACGGGAGGAAACACGGGAACCCAGGGGGCCACGATTGTCATCCGCGCCCTGGCAACGGGGGAAATCTCCTCCAGCGACATCCTCCAGATCACCTGGAAATCAATCAAGGCGGGCCTGGTGCTTTGTATTGTTCTGGGTGTTGCGGGATTTTTCCTCGCTCTGGGGGTGAATCGGGACCCCGTCATCGGCCTTTGCGTCGCTGCCGGCATGGGCACCGTGGTGCTGATGTCCAATCTGGCCGGGAACCTGTTACCCCTGGTGCTCAAGCGCGTCGGCCTCGACCCCGCCCTGATGAGCGGCCCGTTTATCAGTACGATCGTCGACGTAACCGGGCTTCTGATCTACCTGCAAATCAGCACATTGATCCTGGGAAGCCTGGGTGAAGGGTGAGGGGGGAGGGGTGAAGGATGAAGGATGAAATAATTTTGAAGGGGCCAATTGTCAATACGTTGGGGGAGGGTTGACAATTGTTGGGGGAGGGTTGACCTCCTTAATTCGGCCTCTATTTTCCTGTTTCAAACTCCACAAGGACAAGGCGCTCTCCGGGCTTGATGAGGCGGAGGTTGCTTCTTACTTCCTGCTCCACGGCGGACATGCTGCTGGTGAGGCGGTTCAGTCGGTGCTCACTTGCCTCCAGGGAGATCGTTGTCTGTCGCAGGCTGTCCACCTGCGTTGTATAGTTTTCACGGGCCACATCAACCTCGTCGACCAACATCATGTTGGCGAGAAATACGCCCGGCATTGCCAGAAGCACGGCAGCCAGTAGGATGAGCCGGGGAAGGTATCGCAGCCAGGGAAAATCTTCTAGTGGTGTCATGATTGGCGGGCATCCCTCCGGGGAAATTCAAGGGAACCAGTGGGAACGCCAAGGGGGGTACACCGTCAAGGTCGAATGAGGGCGGAGGCGATGAAAAAACTCCCCCAACGGAACTGGCCGCCGGGGGAGTTGGTGTCTCGGGTTGGAACGTTCGTGGGGGGGGACTAGAAAAGGGGTCCCGCACCGCCGAATTCGTCCTGGGGAGGTTGCTGAGCCGGGGGGGCGCCTGCCCCGAAGGGATCCATGGCGTCGCCTTCCATCTGGAAGCCCGGAGGTGGTGCGCCAATGGGGCGGCCAAACTCGTCAAACTGCTGCTGAGGTTGCTGGAATCCCGGCTGGCCAACTGGTTGCTGGGGCGGGAATACCGGCTCCATGAACTGGCTCGGGAGCATGGCGAAGGGGTTGTATTCTGTCTCCTCCACCGGAGAAAGCTCAGCGGCTTCACGTTCGAGGATTCCCTCGATTTCACCGCGCTCCTCCACGTCGAAGTAATTCTTGGGATCGAAGGGGTCGGCCCTTTCAAAGAAGGCCTCGCGCCGCTGGCGGAAGATATATTCAACGATGGGGCGTGCGGCTTCCTGGCGGGCAGTATCACGCACGGTGAGGTTTGCCCTCAACTCTTCGAGATTGCTCCTCATCTGGGAGGTTCGGTTGATCTCCTCCTGAGACAGGTCCGTCAAGGACTCAAGGTTGTCAACAGAGGCTTCGGCAATATCGATGAAGGCTTCGGAGATCTTCCAGGGGGGCATGCTGTAGGCGTTGATGGTCCCATCGATGAAGATTTCATCAATGAGCCAGGGGGCCTGGGTGGCCCGCTGGAGTTCCTGGCTTTGAAAGTCGTCGGTGATGTCGGTATAACTGCCCGCGCTGTAGTAAACATTGGCCCTGTTCATGGCGCGTGCGGCGGTGTAGAACTGAAGGGTGTGGTTTTCCGGTTCCATGCGGGCAAGGCGGCTCAACAACGCGGTGCCCACGTCAAAGCCTGCACGATCGATCTGGTGCCATGCCTCGTTGTAGACCTCGAGGGACTCTGCATCGAACTGACGCAGTGCCCGTTCATCGAGGGGAATGGTCCAGTCCTGTCCCTGCGAAAGGGAGACCGCACCTGCGAAAAGTCCTGTTGTGACTACCATGAACAGCGTTTTGCGCATCAGCATGCTCCGCACTTGGGCTGGGTAGAACCTAGGATCGGCGGAACGGGGACTCAAGTGGGAAATGGCCGTTCAGATGGGTAAAGTGTTGGTTGGGGCCGATATGAACGGATTTTCCTCCGGGTTTTCGACCCGATTCGTCGGGGGAAATTGGCGCCATCAGGGCTCGAATCAATGATGATCCTCCCTGATTGACACCAGAAATCGTGCTTCCCATGATCCATCATGTAACCAGATTGAATAGGGAGTTCCGCCCCCATGAGCATGATTTTGGATCTTTATGCCGTTCCCGATGAGGCCATTGATGCCCTTGTCGAGAATCCGGAGTTCATAAAAGACTACCTTGGGGGGCGGGTTTCTGATCCTGAACCTCCTCCCCCACCGGGTTTTTTGGCAAGGCTGATGGGTCGAAAACCGGAGCCTTGGGAGCCCAAGCCGGTCCCTGAAGTTCTCCGACGGCGAAGGTTTCCGGAGGAGAGCCTCGAAAAGACCTGGCACGGACTGCATTTCCTTCTTACGGGCAAAGCGGGGGCAGAGGATGAATTCGGCGAGGAACAGGATGAGGCGGTGAGCGACGACCCCGCCTATTGGTTGATCTACGGAGGGGTGATCATCGACGAGGATGTTGGCTACGGTCCTCCCCATGCCTTCAAGTCTTCCGAGGTGAAACGATACCTCGCTTATCTGGAATCCGTGGACGAGGAGGCGTTGCTGGCGGCCTATGATCCGCAAAAAATGGAGGCGATGGGGCTTTATGCCGGCGACTGGGTGCGGAATTCGGAGCAGGAACTCAACTGGCTCGTGGAATACTTTCAGATCCTGCGGGAGTTTGTTTCCAAAACCGCCTCAGACAACCACGGGCTTGTGATTGCCCTATATTGAGTGGCAGTCGGTCCAGTTTCAGGCGACGGAACGCCGTCCCACCAGGGCCTGCAATCCTTCCAGACCAATCATATAGATGACGGCTCCGCAAATTGCGTAGACGATGAGTGCGGCCACGGCGAACCCCAGGCCCCAGAGGAACTCGCTTCGGCCCCGGCGAAGGTACGCCACACAGAAGGAGACAATCGTCAGGGCGGGGAAGGTATTTGTCAGCGGAATCAATGGGGTGGGCACCGCAAGGAGCAGCGCCCCGGCCAGAATTCCCAGGGCGCAGGCGGTGCGAAAACGGTCGCGGGAACCGGTGGTTGCCGCCGGGTACACCGGGATCGTGTGCCAACGAAACCATCGACAAAGTAAGGCAATGACCCGACGCATCAGACGAAAGAGTGACGGAGGAAGAGACACCGCAAGATAGCGGGCCGGCAGGGGAAACTGATCCCTCCCCCGCAGCAAATTGATACTTATGAGCAGGATGAGCAAACTGGCAGGAATGGTGATCGGCCCGAGGCTGAGTGGCCAGACAAAGGGCAACGCGAGGACCATTGCTGCAACGGGGGCGCCGCTGTTACCGAGGGAAGCAAGGAGATCGCCCAGCTTAAGTTCCTCACCACGAGCATATTGATTTCGCCCCATGGACAGCGCAGATCGCAGGTCTGTCATGACGTTGCGGTGCTCGTGATCGATGTCGGTGACTGCTTCCGGTACTTTCGGGGGTGACATTATGTTTTCCATGAAACTGCCGGATATTGCCCGGCAGGGCGGTTCGCTCAGCGGGCTGATGTGAGCACACACCGGGCCAAAGGCAACTACGATTGTGGTGCTCCTGCCGGGGCGAATAGACAACGGGTGAACTTCAATGTTCACGTCTTGAGCAGGAAGGGAGCGCTGTATCCCTGCCTTGGATTTAAGTTTATGACTTTGGTTGACTTCTGCGAGGGGGGGCAGGAAGGGTCGGTGGTGTCGCATTTCGAGACTTAGCCCAAAGGGGCCAATTATCTATTTCCACCCAATTCCCAACATGGGAAAAACTGCCTGTCTGATCGGTTTTCTATCCATTTGTCAATTTTCGATGAATCCAATGGTCGCAAATGCCAATTGGGTCATGGATCGTGCCGATTCCGGCAGGACAAACCATTCACCCAGGTTTTTCTCACTAAATCCACCCCTCTCCAAATACGGTACCTATCGCACGGAAGCATACGGCCTCCTGACCGGCATGCTTGTTGATGATTCCCGTGTCTATCCGTTCAGCACCTCGGGTATTGGCGCCATGGATCTTATTGGGGATTACGAGGGCCCGGCGCCCTTTTCCAACTCGGGAGAGGCCTGGAGCATTCGCACCCTCGAATTACAGGAGTCGGGGGAAGGTATTTACATGCTGGGTGACGACCCTGTGCTTACCCATGGGATGCTGGTTTTCTCCAAGTCTTTCACCAGTGTTTCGACGAACCAGAACACGATACATATTCTCGGCGTGGACCCGGCAACGGGGGAGGAGGTCTGGCGATATACACCCGGCCTGGCCGCCCCCCATGTCGACCTGATCCTTCATCGCGGCCAGCTATACGCAAGCTACAGCGAGCGCGATGAACAGGGGAATGGCATTCCCGCGCTCCTACGCATTGTCCCGGGGGAGGATGCGCCCAATGCCATGGTGACGGGGAATGATGCCCTTTTGGTGTCCTCCTTTTTCCAACATCATGCCGCAGGAGGGGATTTTCTCCACTTTTATCGCAACCAGGAACATTACGCCTTCAGCACGGAAACACTTGGACACGAGTGGACGTATCTCGCCCGGGAGGAGGATCATGGCCCGAATTGGAACACCTCCGTGCGCGATGTTATTGCGAATGGCGACAACGTCTATATCACGCGGGGGAACGGGCTGGTCTACTCACTCGATGCAGGGGGAAACCTCCGGTGGTCAACCCAGCTGGAGCCAACGGAAAACTGCGCGGGAAGCACCCATCTTTCCCTTGCAAATGACAGGCTCATCCTCTCGGGACTTTGCTTTAATGACGTGGTTGCCCTGGACCCCGACACCGGCAATGTCCTCTGGCGCGAGGCACTGACCTTCAACAGACCCATCCCACCGGCAATACACAATGGCCTGATCCATGTATCCACCATCACGGAAACTGGCAATTTCACCACCCAACAGCTCACGGTGCTCGACATCGAAACGGGTGAATTTGTGCAGAATATCGTCGAAGCCGACAACTTTCCGGCCTACTCGCGAATCGCCTTCTCTGATGGCCATCTATACAGTATTGTCTCAGGCTCCATTGAGGGGGTCCATCGTATTCTAGTTTCCGCCTACGAGGAGGAACCCGCGGATATCAAATCCGTGATAACAATTGAAAGCGAATATACATGCGCCCTTTATCCCGGGGCGGAGGTGGATCTCACGCTGACCGTCGAAAACGCGGGCCCTGGTATTGGGCGTGACACGAGTGTGATCCTCCAAACTCCCATTTATCCTGCCGGATACTCCGTGGATCTTCCACCGGGAACGACATCCCAGGAAGTGACGGATGGAATTCGCATTGTATTCGGAGACATGGAGCCGTCAGGCCCCATCGAGATTCCCGTCACCGTCACGCTTCCCTTTGCAGCGGAGGTCAGGCTGGAGGCGATCACCCTGACGTCGGTGCGCAACAGTTCCGGTGCGGACGCCAATGACTTGGCGATCCTCCCCGTAAACACTGAACCACGCTCCGATCTGGAACTTTCGGTCAGCTCCATCGAGGTCAATCAGGGGATCCAGGACCTGGACAACAGTGTGCCCCTTGTCGCCGAGCGGCCAACACTCGTGCGTGTCTATCCGGAAAGCAACGCCGACCTCCATTCCCTCGACGCCCGGTTGTATATCACCGCTGAAATCATGGATAACTTCGGAACGCACCAATACACCGACCTTCCTGTGGAGCCGATGGAGAACTGCCTTCCTGTCTTTCAGCGGGGGGCGGATCGGGAGGAATTGAACGAGTCCTTCAATTTCATCCTCCCGCCGGAAATTACCGGAGGCATACCCACCGGTGTGGTCGAGATTCGAGCCGTCCTCGATCCCAACGCCACCCTTGACCTCTACAATCAGGCGGATGCGACGCATACGGAGGATTTTTTCTTCACACCCACCTCCCCCATCTGCCTGCTCACTTTTGCCGTCAAGACACTCGACAACAACGAGGAGGAGTTGATTCCCTCCGCAACGATTCCCCGCTCCATGATCCGCCGCGCGGAGGCACTCCTGCCCGCCCCGGAGATCCTTGACTATCCACAAAGTACTGTATTGTCCAAGTCGCCTTTTTCCCGTCCCTACGACTTTGATTCCGGCGGTTCGACCAATACCGCACTCATGAACAGCAAGCTGTGGACGATGCGCTTCACCTCCAATACACCCCTGCAGTGCGAGACGCGGGAGGGATCTGTCCATTATACGGGGATCATTGGCGAGGATGTTTTCGACACCAATCCCGACGGAAGTTTTAATGGCTACGCCATGACACCCGGTTCCGCGATGCATTTTCGCCTCAGGGGGGCTGGTGATACGGGGATCAATGCCCCCATTGCCGGTTTAACGCGGGCACACGAATTGGGTCATAACTTCTTCCGCCGTCACGTTGATTGTGGCGACCCGCTTTCCATTGGCTTTCTTGTCGATTGGATTGTGCTCGACGTCAACTACCCCTACCATACCTGCGAGTTCAGCCCCGTTTCCTCCAGTTCGTATTATGGGATCGATTTTTTCGACCTGAATGACCTCAAGATCATTTCACCCAGCCCCGGCGACTCCGGCTCCCAATGGGGCGATCTCATGTCATACGCAAACAACAGATGGACGAGTGACCACACCTGGCGTGCGGTTTTCGACAAGCTCGATCGGAGCAAAAAGTCCCCTGAAAAATCCACCGCCCTCGACTGGTACGATACATGGCTGGAGAAATCCTCCCATGATCGTGAGGTTCTTGTTCACGCCACCATCGATGAGGACGGGAATGGGGAGTTCCACTATACATTGAGCCTGGATGGGGAGCTTCTTCCCCTGGAAAATCGTGAGGAACTTGCCAAAAGCCGCGACAAGGCCATTGAACAGGATTCCCCCTTCACCTTTGACCTGCTGGATTCCAACGGCACGCTGATCACTTCCGTCCCTGTGGAGGTTTCACTCGGTGAGGACGACGGGCCACCCACTGTCCTTCTCGGAGCCCTGCTGCCCAGTCCCGACTCCCTGGATTCGATACAACTCGTCTTCAATGGCGGCGATGTGATGGCGGAGGCCTTCCGTCCCGCCAACGAACCAACCGTTGAAATCACCGCTCCCACCAGCTCGGCGACCGCCGACGAAAACATCATCGTCGAGTGGTCGGCTGATCACCCCGACAAGGACGGGCTCACTGCGATCATCCAGTATAGCGCGGATGGCAATCGCTGGCAGACGCTGACAACGGACGTGGATGAGTCGCCCTATGTGATAGACGCCGGACTCCTTCCCGGCGGTGTGGAAAGCGCCCGTGTTCGTGTCATCGTCAGTGACGGTTTCAATACGGCGAGCGATATATCCGACCCCTTTACCCTCGCCCCCCGTGACCCCATCGTTTCCATCACCAGCCCCCGGGACGGCCAGGAGTTCCACCAGGGAACCGCCATCTTCACAGAAGCGTATGCCTACGATCCCGAGGACGGACACCTGCGCGGCACCTCAGTGGCCTGGAATATTGAAGGGCTGGGGCCCATGGGCGAGGGGCACATTGCCCTGCTCCACGACCTCCCCATCGGCACCCATCGCCTCATCCTCGAGGCAACGGACAGCGATGGCCAGGTGGCCACCGATGCGATAGACATCACCATCCTCCCTCCGCCAGCCACGACCCTTGATGTCTCCCGGGTAATCCTGGGTATTTCACCCTTTATGGAGAACATGGGCCTTGATCGGAATCTCGACAATGTCATCGACGCGGGTGATCTGATTGAGGAAACGGAGGAGTAGATTTATCCCCCGGGGGGTGAGTTGTTGGACCCGCTGCCGGGGTCCAATTTTCTCCTGATCATCCAACCCCGCGTTAAAACCTTGTCATTCCTGAGAAGTTGACATTGTTCGCTGGGCGCAGCGATGGTTGCGGCCATTCCAGCCTGCGGAGCCCGCTCATGTTCCCCTCTTTCACGCTCCTTTCCGCCCCAGATTTTGCCCGTTCTG
>JAFIGB010000012.1 GCA_020831705.1 Candidatus Sumerlaeia bacterium
GAAGTCCAAATGTAGTGCCGACTTTTGCCCCTGAAGTAGCAAAATTGCTCGGGATTTTCAACGCTGAAGGGCCGAATAGGGAAAGATGGGCTAAGGATGAAGGCCTAAGGATGAGGGATGAATTAATTTTTAAAGATTAAAATTGTTTGAAAGACGATTTGTTTTTCTTGAGGGCTATGGGTATATTTATGGTCTGGGGGCAAAAAGAGGAAACATTAAGGAAGTGGTAAGGATGAAGGATGAAAAGCGAAGGGAAAGGAAAGCAAATTAAAGAAAGAAAAATAACTTCCCCACCAAGCAAATTCAAACTTTTAAAATTTATTCATCCTTCATCCTTCATACTTCATCCTTACCTCACCATGACTTCGATCCGTTGCATCAGGTCGAGGGATTCGAGGACGCGGCCGGCGCCTTCGACGATGGCGGTTTCCGGGTTGCGGCAGACGTAGACGGGGAGGCCGGTTTCTCGGCTGATGAGGGAGGCGAGACCGCGCAGCTGGCTGGAGCCGCCTGCCATGCAGATGCCACGGTCGATAATGTCACCGGCGAGTTCGGAGGGGGTTTTTTCCAGGGTTGTCTTGACGGCGGCGACGATGGACATGACCGGCTCCATGAGGGCTTCGCGGATTTCCTCGCTGTGAACCTCGATGGTGCGGGGGAGGCCGCCCATTTGGTCGTTCCCCTTTACTGTCATGACCAGTTCCTCCTCCATGGTGTCGGCGGAACCGATGTATATTTTGATATCCTCGGCCGTTCTCGGGCCGATCAGGAGGTTGTATTTGCGCTTGATGTGCTGGATGATGGCGTCGTCCATGGCGTCACCGGCGCAGCGGACGGACTTGGCGTACACAATACCGCCGAGGGAGATTACGGCGACTTCCGTGGTACCACCACCGATGTCGATGATCATGCTGCCGACCGGTTCCTCGACGGGAAGTCCGGCGCCCATGGCGGCGGCCATGGGTTCTTCGATGAGTTGTACAACACGGGCACCCGCCTGGAGGGCGCTTTCGCGTACGGCGCGTTTTTCCACTTCGGTAATGCCGGAGGGCACGCTGACGACGACCCGTGGTCGGGAAAGGTAGCGCGAACCGCGTCCCTTCTGGACCTGGCGGATGAAGTAGTTGAGCATTTCCTGGGTGATATCGAAGTCGGCAATGACACCATCGCGCATGGGGCGGATGGCGGTGATGTTGGCGGGGGTGCGGCCGAGCATGCGCTTGGCCTCCATGCCGACGGCGATCACCTTGCCGGAGTTTTGTTCCACAGCGACCACTGATGGTTCGCGCAGGACAATGCCCTCGCCCTTGACATACACAAGGGAGTTGGCGGTGCCGAGGTCGATACCGATGTCGATGGTGAAATAATCGTAGATTTGTTGGAGAGACAGCATGTTGGCACATCCGGAGCGGGAATCGTCAGCACGAGTCAACGGTGAAGCAGCGGGAGCGGGTGCTGGATGGCCGGAAAATCCCCAGAAAAATCCTTGGGATGTTCCCGTTGCGTGAAATGACCGCGACTTCCCCGACACCGTCAAGTACAAATCCATCACAGATTGATCAAAAGTGAAAAAAGAACCCCGAAACTTCCAGTGTGGGTGGAAATTCCGGGGATTATTGCCTGAGGAGAATTGAATCCGTCGATCAGCTGGTCATGATCAACTTTGTCGTGGTTGGGGTAAGGAAGGACAGCTCCTCCGATTCCACTTCGACTGGTTCCATTGGGGGCGGTGATTCTCCCTCGTCCATTTCCTCACGTATTTCCCGGAGCTGGTTCTGCATATTGCTCAGGAAGGTCAGCTCAATGAGCAGAAGACGGGGACGTTCCTTGAGGACATCCTGATGGCGACTCACTGCGGACATGTTTTGCAGGAGGGTGGTTTCAGGGATGTTGATCTCGCGGAGGCGGTTAAGGGAGGTCTCCAGTTTGTCATCCGCCGAGGTTTGATCAAGGGATTGAAGGATGTCATTCACGGCATCCACCTCCCCCTTTGCAACATCGAGGATGCTGGTCATGGTGGGGTCGTTGCGTGTTTCTGAGCCCTGGATGATGGTGGCACCAACTGTCTGGGTGATCCAGATATACTCGGAGGGGCTCATTTCCTGGGCAGACAGGTTGGTGGTCATTGTCTCGGCGACAAAGACAGGCCCGCCCATGACGGCGCGAACAGCTTCCATGGGACCCATGGCATCCACGCCCTCGCGCGTGAGGAACTTGCTATACGTGGGATGATCCTCCACGGCGGTGATCAGGCCGGAGCGTGCGGCGAAATAGCGGTCGAGGAGGTCGTTGGTCAGTCGGGGAGGATCCGGTTCGGTAAAGGGGTAATCCTCCTCAAGCTGCTTGAGTCCATCAAATGCGGCCTCGATGTCACCGATAAACCGCGTGGTCTGAATACCGAAATAGACAAACCCTCCGATGCAGACGGTGAGTATCAGAACCGTCAGGCACCCACAACCAATCAATATTTTTTTCATCCGTCAGGCGCTCCTTCCATTCGAGCGGGGGGCTAGGCTTCAACCGTGACCTTTTTCATGATGATATCTTCACGGGGACGGTCCCCGGGGCCGGTGGGGGCCTGTTCGATGGCCTTCAGAACATCAAGACCCTCGATGACCTTGCCAAAAACGGCGTGCTTGTTGTCGAGCCAGGGGCAGGGAACGGTGGTGATGAAAAATTGGGATCCGTTGGTGTTCGGTCCCGAGTTGGCCATCGACAGAATTCCGGGTTCGGTGTGGCGCAGGTCCTTGTGGAATTCATCGGCGAACTTGTAGCCGGGGCCGCCGGTGCCTGTTCCCTTGGGGCATCCACCCTGGATCATGAAGTCCTTGATCACACGGTGAAAAACCAGGCCATCGTAAAAGCCCTGGCCGATGAGCTTCTTGAAGTTATCCGTCGTCTTGGGGACGAGTTCGTCGAACAACTCGATTTTCATGGTCCCCTTGGTTGTTTCCATTGTCACAGTGGACATATTTTTACGCCGCCTTTCAGCGAGATTATGATGCAGTGACAAGTTGCCCCTCACTTCGCCGGGGAGGCAAATGGATTTCTTCCCAAGGTTTCGACGGTGAAAACCCTTCCCCCTGGGACGGAACTATTGAAGAGTTGCTCATAACCGGGGTAGTTTCCCCGTGGTCATTCCGGCAGGAGGTCTCCAACATGGTTTTCAAATGGTTGCGTGGTGAGTTCATCGACATCATCGAATGGAAACAGGGCAACGACCAGAACGATGTCATGTGTTGGAAGTACCCGCGTCATGATAATGAGATCAAGAATGGGGCGAAGTTGATCGTCCGCGAGGGCCAGCGCGCGCTCTTTGTCAGCATGGGAACCCTTCCCGACGGAAATGTTCCCGAGGCCGTTCGCATTGAAACTCCCCATGGACCCTCAAGCACTTATGTCGGTGACAACTTCGGCCCGGGGACGTTCACCCTCGAAACACGCAACCTCCCCATTCTGAGCAAGCTGCGTGGCTGGAAATATGGATTCGAGTCACCCTTCAAGGCGGATGTCTACTACATAAATACACGGCGATTCACGAGCCTGAAGTGGGGCACCTCCAGCCCTGTCATGCTTCGCGACCCGGAATTTGGGCCCATCCGTGTCCGTGCCTTTGGGACCTACGCGGTTCAGGTTACCGACCCGGTTTCCTTCCTGCGGGAACTGGTTTCGACGAACCCGTCCTTCGAGACCTACGATATCGCCAGCCAGTTGCGGAGCATGATTGTCACCCGTTTTTCGAATATTCTGGGGAATGCATCGGTCCCGGTTCTGGATATGGCGGGGAATCTGGACAATTTCAGCACCTTCGTGAAGGAACGCATCGAACCGGAATTCGCCGAGATGGGCATTTCGGTGCCAATTTTCCTCGTGGAAAATGTCTCCCTGCCGAAAGAAGTGGAGAAGATGCTCGACAAGCGCACCTCCATGGGTGTGCTGGGAAATCTCGATCAATACGCCAAATTCCAGGCCGCCACGGCCATGGGCGACGCCGCGAAAAACGAGGGCATGGGCGGCGGCATGGCAGGGATGGGTGTGGGGATGGGGGCTGGTGCGGCCCTTGGCCACCAGATGGCCCAATCCCTCCAACCCGGCCAGCAGCCACCGGCGAATACCTCCGGTGCGCCCCAAACCCCCGGGGCACCGCCCCCCCTTCCCAAGCCGGAATGGTTCGCCGCCATTGGTGGCCAGCAGGCTGGTCCCTTCGACCTCAATGGGCTTCGGGAGCATGTCAATGGAGGGAAATTGACCCGCGATACCCTTGTCTGGAAGCAGGGCATGGCATCATGGACCCGTGCGGAGGAGGTCGCCGAGTTGTCGCCGCTTTTTGCTGCTGCACCGCCGCCGCTCCCACCCCCTCTTCCCCCCCAGTAACATGGAGCCACGCCGATGAAGCCAGCGGTTAAAAAGACATTCGACCTGCCCCGTGTCGCCCCTCCCAGCGAGCCTCCCGAGCCGGATGGCCCCGGTCCCGATGATGAAATCCTTGAGGAGGTCGAGGAAAAACCGGTTTTGGCGGACGTCCCCAAGGGGCGGCTGTTTGCCTGCGGAAGTTGCGGGGCGGGGTTGTCGTACACACCGGGGACGCAAAACCTCGAGTGTCCCCATTGCGGCCACCAGCAGGAAATCCCCCAGTGTGCTGCGGATGTTCGCGAGCTTTCCTTCGAAAAATATTTTGAGGACTTGAACCTCCAGGAGGAGGTTCTGGGCGAAGAGGATGCCGTCGAGATTGATTGCCCGGGTTGTGGTGCCTCGGTGGAGTTTGCCCCCGAGATTGCGGCCGACGCCTGCCCCTTCTGCGCCACCCACCTGGATCGGCGTGCGGCCCACGCCCCAACACGGGTGATTCGCCCCAACGGCCTGCTTCCCTTCAAAATTGATGATCGCGAGGCACGCACCCGCTTTGTTCAGTGGACCAAGAAGGTGTGGTTCGCCCCGAACGACCTGAAAAAGCTGGCGGTCCTCGGTCGGGTGGAGGGGCTTTATGTTCCCTACTGGACCTACGATTCGATGACATTCTCCTTTTATACGGGGATGCGGGGGATTCATTATTGGGTGACCACCCGTGACAGCAAGGGCAACACCCGGAGGCAACGTCGAACCCGTTGGTACCCGGTCAGCGGTCGTGTGGATCAGTTTTTTGATGATATTCTGGTGTGTGCGTCGAAGGGGTTGCCGGAGAAGCACGTCAACAAACTCGAGCCCTGGGATTTAAGGGAGATGCGCTCCTACGAGCCGACATATCTCAGTGGATTCCGTGCGGAGCGGTATCAGATCAGCCTGAAGGAGGGTTTTGGGACGGCGAAGATCATCATGGACTCCGCCATTTATGAATCGGTTCGCCGGCATATTGGCGGCGATGTCCAGCGGATCAGCTCCATAAACACCCAGTACGAGGGGATTACCTTCAAGCATGTGCTTCTTCCCGTGTGGTTGGCCACCTACCGGTATGCGAACAAAACCTATCGGGTGCTGGTCAACGCCCGGACCGGTGATGTCCGGGGCGAGCGGCCCTACAGCTGGGTGAAGATCTCCCTGGCGATTCTTGCTGGAATGATTGTGGTGGGAATTCTGATCATGCTGATTTTCCCCCATCTCGCGGGTTGAGTTGGCGGGGAGGAGATGGGAAAACAGGGTCGACGGCGATTCTCCAGCCGTGGGTGTCGATTGTCGGACCCGCTGCCGGGGTCCGGTTTTCGCCTGTTTTCAAATCCCCGCGTTAAAACCTTGTCATTCCTGAGAAGTTGACATTGTTCGCTGGGCGCAGCGATGGTTGCGGCCATTCCAGCCTGCGGAGCCCGCTCATGTTCCCCTCTTTCACGCTCCTTTCCGCCCCAGATTTTGCCCGTTCTG
>JAFIGB010000023.1 GCA_020831705.1 Candidatus Sumerlaeia bacterium
TACATATAGACAAGGCCCGCCTCCGCCAAGGCTACGGCGGACAGGCCCGTGGCGGCGGACTGTTCCTTGGTGTTGTGTCCCCAGCCGGAGCCGCCCGTCCAAAGGCCCGTCTCCCAGTCCTCGAGGGTATTGCCAAAGGCGTCCGCATGGCGCAGCGACACCAGATCCCCGTCCGCATTCGTTGAGGCGGTGACGGAACCGACCGTCCCCCACAAGCCATGCTCCCGCCGCGCCCTCCGGCGGTGCGAGGGGCGCACCTTATTCTGTTTTAACCTCAAAGAACGCATGGAACTCAAAACCTCGCAGGAAGGAAAACGGAATGGGACGGGCATGTCGAGAAGAATGTTGCAACACCCGCGCCGGGCTTTCCTTCCATGGAGCGGGAAGGGTCCGGTGTGGGGACTTACCGGTGATGTCCCCGATCATATACCGGTTGCACTGGCCGGTGCGGTTGCGGTCAATGATCAACAATGGTCGGTTGTGGCACCTGGATTTGGGGCAATCCAGGCGATCATGTTGTTTCAGCCCTGTTTAACGGTCAGGAGTCCCCTGTGAAAGTGTTGGTCCTTGAAGATTCGGAGGCCATCCGCGAGTTGATTTGCTCGACGGTTCGCGCGAAGGGGTATGATTGTCACTTGATGAGCGATGGTGGGAGCGCCATTGCCTGCTACAAATCGGAAAATCCGATGATGGCGTTTATTGATCTCCATATTCCCGGTGAAAATCCCCTCGATGTGATCAAGACCCTGCGGCGGGACAATCCTGCGCTGGTCATTATTGCCATGACGGCTTTTGGCAGCCATGAGAATGCGTTCCGGGCCCTTCGTCTTGGGGCGAATGATTACCTGAAGAAACCGTTTCGTGCCTCTGAACTTGCCGCCCTGGTTGATCGATATACGGCCATTATTACCGAGTTGGACGAGGAGCGGCTTCTCAAGTCCTTTTTGCGGGCGAAGAGTTTGACGATCGAGATGGGCAACGACCTTTCCCATCCCGGTCTTGTGGCGCGGTATCTGGTGGACGAGGCGGCGCCGTTTCTTCCCCAGGAGGAGCAGCTGAATGTGCGTCTCGGCTTGGAGGAGCTGTTGATGAATGCGGTGGAGCACGGGAATCTGGAAATTTCCAGCGATGAGAAACGGCGGCTTTTGAAGGACAATGGGAGCATGCGCATTCTCTTCGAGGAGCGGGCGAAAAGCGCGGTGTATTCGGCGCGAACCGTCCGCGTGGAGGCGTCGCTTTCCCTTGATGTCTGTGAATGGACGATTACGGATCAGGGGGGTGGTTTTGACCATGAGCATCTTCCCGACCCCACGTCGCCGGAAGGGGTGGAGGAGTTGAGCGGTCGTGGGATTTTTCTCGCCCGGTTTCAGTTTACCGAGGTGGATTTTCTTGGTTGTGGCAACGTGGTGCGGGCGCGGAAAAGACTGGTTGAATAATGGGACGGGTGGGGGAATGGCCCGCCGTTGCTCCTTGACCCCCCCCGGCGGTGGGCAGTCTCCTTGTGTTGCCGCAAGCCCGACCGGATTCAGCGTCTATTTCCCGGTTTCGGGTCACCGCCATCAACACCAGGAGAATGGACGAGATGAGTGCACGTCCGAAGATTTCAATTATCGGTGCAGGAAATATTGGAGCGACCGCAGCCCATTGGGCCGCCTCCAAGGAACTGGGCGACGTCGTATTGGTCGACATCGCCGAGGGAATGCCCCAGGGCAAGGCCCTCGACCTTTTTCAGGCGGCGCCCATTGAGGGTTTCGACGCCAAACTGACGGGGAGCAATGGATACGAGGAAACTGCCGGGTCCGACGTGATTATTATCACGGCCGGCCTTCCCCGCAAGCCGGGCATGAGCCGCGACGACCTCCTTGCCACCAACGCCAAGATTGTCGGCGATTGCGCGAGCAAGGCCGCTGCCCAAAGCCCCAACGCCATTATCATTGTCATCAGCAACCCCCTCGATGCCATGTGCACCGTTGCCATGCGCGCCTCGGGTTTCCCGAAAGAGCGCGTTGTTGGCATGGCGGGCATCCTCGACACGGCCCGTTACCGCGCCTTCATTGCCGAGGCGCTCAATGTCTCGGTGGAGGACATCCAGGCCCTCGTTCTCGGTGGCCATGGCGATGCGATGGTGCCGCTGCCCAGCTACACCTCCATCAGCGGAATTCCCGTCACCCATTTCATGTCCCAGGAGAAGCTCGACGCCATCGTGGACCGCACCCGCAAGGGTGGCGGGGAGATCGTGGCGCTGCTCAAGTCGGGTTCGGCCTTCTACGCCCCCTCGGCTGCGGGGATTCAGATGGCTGAAGCGATCCTCAAGGACAAGCAGCGCATACTTCCCTGCGCCTGCTATCTGGAAGGGGAATATGGGCTTGAGGGCATCTTCGTTGGTGTTCCCTGCCTTCTTGGCCGCAAGGGCGTCGAGAAGGTCATCGAGCTCAAGCTTTCCGAGAAGGAACTGGCCGAGCTTCATGAAAGCGCCGCTGGCGTGAAGGAACTCGTCGACAAGCTGTAAGGAAAATTCCGCCGTTGGGATTTTCGAACAAGGAACTGCGTCCGGGAAGGCTTGCCATGGCATGCCACCCGGGCGCACGCTATTTTGTGGGGGGCAAACATCAGCACCGCCCCTGAGGTCTGGTTGGCAGGAGTGCGACGTAGCCATCACCTCCCGTGATCCCATATCCCGGGTCGCAGCAGATTCAGACCCAAAGGCAGGCTGGTTCCGTTTTGAACAAGATCAACAACAAGATACTCATCGGTGCCGCCGTCGCCGTCGTGGCACTTATTGGCGTGCTGGTATTCCTCCCCGGGCCGGGTCCGGATCGCCGGGAGGCCGCCAGTGCCGTCGAAAGGGACCGTTTACCGCAACGACCAGGGGGCACTTTTGCCGATTCCGCCCCGGAACAACGTACCACCGAAATTGCCCTGACCCCCGTCCCCACACCCACCCCCACACCGCGGGCCACGGAAGATCCCGGTTCGGATGCAACCACCGACTCGGTAACCCAGGCCGAGGGCGAGGGGGGCGACCCGACTGAGATGGCCGATGCCGCTGGCAGGCCCGGTCAAATGGACTCCCCGGATGATGATGAAGAAACCAGGCATCCCCGTGGTGGTGGCCCTGATGGGGCTCCTGAAGTCATGGCCTTCCCCGTTGCTGGTGATGTGGGCAGGTATGGCTCGACGAACTACAACCCGGGTACGGCAGGTCGTCCCACCAGTGGTGTTGGCAACAATGCCCGGAACCCGGGAGATGGCAGTGCCGAAGATGACGCCGATCGGGATCCCACCCAACCGAGCCCAACACCGAGTCCGACGCCCCGTCCCTCCCCCTCGCCCACACCGACTCCCGATCCGGGGCATGCGTCGATGTATCTGGACCCGGCGGTCATAACGGTCACCGAGGAGGATTTCTTCACCCTCAATCTTTACGTGAACAGCGCCGAGAAACCGGTGGCTGGTTATACGACCTTCATCATGTACGTGCCCATCGAGGCGGAAATCGTCCAAATTCGTGAGGGTCGCAATTCCCTCCTTGGGCATCCGATGGTGGCCCAGAACAATCCGGAAACCGGTGTGCTGGTACTGGCGGGGCTTCAGGCAAGCTCAATGTCCCAACCCACCGGCGAGATTCACCTGCTGTCGATCGACTTTGAGGCCCTCCGGCCGGGAACGCTGGAGGTGAACCTGGTGGAATCGGAGGTCGCCAATACCGATGCCCAGACGATGATCCTGACCAGTGCAAGGGGCGCCCGTGTTACCGTCCAACCTCTGGATGCGGTGGACTGATTCCTGCGATCCCCATTGACGGGGAAGCACGAACCCATATCATAAACCTTGAAGCCATGAAACGGAGGCTCCAACCGATGAAATACACTTCCATCCCCCTGATTTTCCTCCTCACCGTTGCCTTGATGATTCCCGTCAATCATGTCCATGCCGACAAATGGTATCACAGCGGCTGGGTCATCGGTGGTGCCGGGCTCCTTGTGGGTACCGTCATTGGTGCCTCCATTGCGGATTCCGGGCGATCCTCCCGCCATGTGCGGACCTACGAAACCCGCCCCGTTTACGTCCAGGAAAGCTCATCGCGCTGGGTGACCTCCACCTACGTGGAGGAAACACGCGTCTGGCCGTTCTACCGCCGCACCAGATTGTACCCGGTTATTGGTCGCTCCAGTTACGACCATGAAGCGACCTCCATGGCGTGGCGCCTTCGGGAGGGATACAGCCAGCAATCCTCCCAACATGGACAATCCGCAGGACAAAAGGCCGGCGTGGAAATCAACGTGGGCGACAACAACCAGAATGTGAATATCTCCGTCTCCACCGATGACAAGGGCGAGCGCCGGGAAATTCGTTACCGCACCGTTACCATTCCCAACGATGCCACCGGCAGCACCAACCGCATGATCGACCTGAAGGTTCCCGAGGGCGAGGAAGTGGAAAAGCCTGCTGCCACCCGCAAGGTGGATGAAAAGAAGTCGGATAAGGCAGACGAAAAAACCGAGTAATCCCCTCCTCCCGACCAGGATTCAAGCCCAGCCGGTACCAATGGAAATATCCCGTTGGTGCCGGCTTTTTCATTCCCCCGGCGGGGGAGTCCGCGCCAAACTTTCCCCATCAATCTGAGAGGAAACAGAACCAACATGATCAAGCACCACACGCTCCCCGTCGGTCCCCTGGGCGCCAATTGTTATATACTCCAAAATGAAACCAGCGGCGAGCTCGTGGTCGTTGATCCCGGTGATGATGCGGCCCTCATCCTGCAAACCATCAAGACACTCGGCGGCAAGCTTGTCGCCATCTGGAACACCCACGGCCATATTGACCATGTCAACGGCAACGCCGATGTGAAGGAGGGCACGGGCGCCCCAATCTCCATCCACGAAAAGGAAGCCGACTGGCTGGGATCCGCGGAAAAGACCCTCGCCGTCTGGGCGGGTGTGGACTTCAATCCCTCGAAGGCAGACACGATCTGGAAGGATGGTGATACCGTTCAGGCCCTGGGCCTGACCTGGAAAATTCGTCACACCCCGGGACATTCCCCGGGCATGTGCTGCATCATTTCGGAGGATGCGAAACTGATCCTTGC
>JAFIGB010000037.1 GCA_020831705.1 Candidatus Sumerlaeia bacterium
CGGCGGTCCTTCAGTTGATATCCCATGTTGCGCAGGTGAGCCAGCGTACAAATACACCCCTGAGTGTATGCGGGGAAATGGCGAGTGGCCCCCATCTCGCTCTTCTTCTCATCGGGCTTGGGGTGGATACCTTGAGCATGAGCCCGGGAATGATCGGGCCGGTCAAGCAGGCGATACGCTCGTCGCGCTATGAGGATCTGCAGGCAATGGCGAAACATGCGCTGACACTTTCAACCGCATCAGAGGTCCTCGCCGTCCTTTCCCGTGACCTGGGGCCCCTTGGCTTGTCGATGTCGGGACTCCACCATCTGCCACTACAAAACCAGTGACGAGGTAATCATGTCGGATACAATAGAAGTTCCCAAGCTTGACGATCTGCTGGCCGCCAGCAAGGCAACGGATGAATTCAAGGAGGCTGTTCGGGTTTTCGAATCCGATCAATCTCCGTCGGATCGGGTGATCTTCAAGAGCGGCAACCCGCCGGTGAAGGTGCTCCGGGTCATCATGGGTTTATTGGAGACGGCGGTGGATTATGAAATCGAGACGGTGGAAGTCAACGGGGTTTCCGGGTGCAGTGATTACCGGGGAACCGTGACCGTCAATGATGGAGACCGTGTTTACCACTTCGCGTGGGATTGCGCCTGGAAGGCGAAGGAAATGGGCTGGACGGATTTCATGGGCTACCCCGACCAGATAAAGGCGGCACGGACTTTTGGGTATCAATGTTTTGAGCAATTCAAGCAAATGAACTGATTGCCCCCATCACCAATTCGGACTTTCAATGCCCCGTTAACCACGGGGCATTTTTCATCCACCCCGGATGGCAAAAGGATCAACCTCGGGGTCGGAGGCACTCCCCTCAATACAAGGATCAGGACTCATGCACCAGACATCGCAAGGCCAGCAGCTGAAGGAACGGGCGGAAAAGTATTTGATGGCGAATTACGGGGTGCGCGATGTCACCCTTGTTCGTGGTGAAGGTTCCTGGGCATGGGACGCCGATGGGGGGCAGTACCTCGACTTCCTCTCGGGAATCGGCGTGAACAATCTGGGCCATTGCCATCCCGCGGTGGTCGAGGCCATTCAGGCGCAATCCGCCGAGCTTATCCATTGCTCCAATGCCATGATGATCAAGCCGCAAATTGAGCTGGCGGAACTGCTGGTGACGGAACTGGGGATGACCCGCGCCATGTTTGCCAACTCCGGCGCCGAGGTCACCGAGGGGGCCATCAAGCTGGCGCGCATCTGGGGGCGGGAAAAGTTCCATTCGGAAAAGTATCATGTGATGGTCTTCACCGGTGCTTTCCACGGGCGGACATACGGGGCAATGAGCGCCACCTACTCGCCGAAGGTTCGCGAGGGATTTGATCCCTTCGTTCCCGGCTTTGTCTTTGCCGAATTCAACAATATAGACGATGTCGATGCCAAATGGACGGACAACATTTGCGCCGTGATGCTGGAATCCGTTCAGGGCGAGGGGGGAATTCGCCCCGCAAATGCGGAATTCCTCCAGGCCCTGCGCGAGCGCTGCACGGAACGCAATGCCGCCCTGATTCTCGATGAAGTCCAATGCGGCATGGGGAGGTCAGGTCGCCGCATGGCCTACCAGCACGCAGACGTGGAACCGGACATTGTCCCGATTGCAAAGGCTCTCGGCGGGGGAGTGCCCATCGGCGTTCTCCTCGCACGGGGTGAATTCGCGGATGTCTTTACAAAGGGGCGCCACGGGACCACCTTCGGCGGAAACCCCCTCGCCTGCGCCGCAGGCCTGGCCGCCTGCAAGGTCATCTTTGACGATGAATTCCTGGCGGAGGTTTCCCGCAAGGCCTGCAAGTTTTGGGGATTGCTTGAGGAAATCGGCAAGGGCATGCCGGATCTCTTCGACCATGTCCGTGGCCTTGGCATGATGCAGGGCATGGTATTGAAGAAGAGCGCGATGGCATTTCCCGCCATCGCCCGAAAGCATGGACTGATCATTAACGTGACGGCGGACAAGGTCGTGCGGATACTTCCGCCATTGACTGCCAGTGACGAGGAACTGGACGAAGGCGCCCGCCGTCTCGGGAATGCCCTCAGGGAATTCGTCGAGCAGGGGTGATGCTGGATGTTGATACATCCAGCATCGGGCACCCTTAATTGATCATCCAGAGATCCGTAATCGGCTCTTCAACAAACTCATTGCTGAACCCCGGGGTGGGAACGTCGAGGAACTGGAAATCACCGGTTCCGTCGGGGAGTCGCCCCATGGATACGTCGCGGATTTGCTGGCCAAAGACAAACGTGTCGATGGGTTGGCGTTCGTTTTCGTCGTTGTCGAAGAGGCCGATTTCCTCGCCGGAAATGGACAGGGCGAAGCCCGCATGGAGATGTTCTCCGGTGGTGCGTTCGGGGTTGTTGTCTGCCCAGACGAGGAGGAACCCCTTGGCGGGGATGGTGACTCCATCGGGGAAGCGCCACATTCCGGGGCGGGTCAGGTCATCGGTGAGGTACATCCCCCCCATGTCGACCGCTTCGTCCTCATCATTATAGATTTCTATCCAGTCGGAGTAGTCGCCGAATCGGTCGGAAATGGTCTCGCCATTGGAGGCCATGAACTCGTTGATGAAGAGGCGTGGTGGTGTGCGGGGGTCGGTGCCACCGGTGATGGATCCATCGTTGGGTGCCCCCGGGGTGGGGAAGAAAAAGGGGCGGTGTTCGCCGGTGCCATCGGGGTAGGGACCGTAGGATTGGTCCGACATGAGGGCTGGAAAGATCATCCAGTCGATGAGCACGCGGCCTTCCTGTTCGTTGTGGAAGAGGCCGACGGCTTCTCCGTCGCGTGACAGACGGAAGTTGGTGTGGACGAAACCGGGTTCCGTGCGTTCCGGTTCACCGCTTGCCCAGATGAGGAGAAATCCCTTGGCGGGAATGACCGTTCCATCGGGGATGACATGCATGAGCGGGTCGTCGAGGCGGTCGGTGATGTGCCACCCGGAAATGTCGACGGGTTCGTCCTCGTCATTGTAAAGCTCGATCCAGTCCTCAAATTCCAGTGTATTGTCGGGAAGGGTGGATGAGTTCGCCGCCATGACCTCGTTGATATAGACACGGGGATTGGGTCTTGTGACGCCGATGAAGGTGTCGATTTGCTGGCGGAGGGAGGATGCGCGGCGTTCGATGAAGGGGAGAACACCGATGGTGTGGAAGCTGCCACCCTGGTGGGTGGAGGGACTGTTATAGTTTTCAAAGTAGGGGTGGTGCTGATTTCCCTGCGTACTTGTTCCCACGGTCCCACCACTTTCAATGGTGCCGTCGAACCATGGCTTGATCAGGTTGTGATATTCATCAATGAGGCCGCGGTACTCGGGATCCTCCAGGATTTCGACGGCCTCAAGGAGGTAGCGGCGGAACTGGTGGCGCCACGCGCTGTGATTAAAGACGGCATGGACAAGAGGCGAATTGGATCCAAATCCGCCGTTGCCCCAACCGTCGAAGTGGCGCGTGGACCAGTCGGTGCCGAAGAAATCAATGCCGAGTACATTGTCGTAGTCGAAGGGAATCCATTCGAAGCGCTCGGTGCGCTGATTCCAATAGAGGTAGTAGTTGTTACTGCCGTACCAGTAATCATCCCAGCTTCCGAGGGCCACATTGGCGGCCATGTAGCGCAGGAAATTGTCCACATTGAGGAGGGTTTCCAGCTCGGAATAGACCTGGGAGGAGGGGGCGTTGTTGATCAGGTCAATGAGGGCGGCGAGGTCCGACCAATCGGTGTCGGGGTGGTTGCGTTTTTCCTCGTAGGTCTGGCCTCCACCAACGGCGGCATAATTTTCGTCGGAGCGGTATGTCAGGTCGGCCTGGGCACCGCGAAATCTCGCCTTGTATAGATTTCCATTCTTGTTACGAAACCATGCGGCGCAAAATTCATCGTCAACATGCTCCACGTGGACGGCAATGGAGCGAAACTCCATCTCGCCGGTTCCCGTGTCATCGACATAGACGGCGGCGTAATGGGTGCGGGAGGTGGGAAGGCCCATGCGCATTTTCAAGTCATGGGCAAGGCGACGGCGCAACCAGGTGGGATCATTGGGTTCACCGTATATATTGATGGCTTCGAGGCCGTAGAAGTCCCGCCCCGGGGCGAAGTCGTTAATGTCGAGCTTGAACGCCTTGCGATCGGCCTGGCGTGAGGTGTTGCCCCGGGGGCGAATTCCCACATCCTCGATCACCTCGTCGATGACGGAATTCTTGAACCGGACGGAGCAGATGAACATCTCATTGGACTCGGGGTTGTTCAGCATCTGCTGGAACTGGCCGGGGACATCCATCGTTATTTCGATGATGGCGACTTCCCCTTGTACGAACAGATTGTCGCCCGCTGCCCGCCAGTCACTTCGGGTTGGGGGTTCGCTGATGGCGTGACTGGTTGCTGCAAAACCTGCCAGCAGAAAGGCCACGAAACAGAGAAAAACGCGAATTTCCTTGGAAAAGTACATGTGCTCCCCTTTGGGTGTGCAATATTGCACGATCGGGACCGTGCAAAAGCCAAGGAAAACAGCTAGTGGGGCTCAAATCAAGGAGCATTTGGACAATCGTTGGAGCGTAAATGTGCAAGCCTTCCCCAACACGAAAAAACGACCCGGAATTGATGGGTTCCGGGCCGTCGGTGATGGCTAAGTCAGTACTTCCTTCCCTGTATTAGCGGGCAAAGAAGCTCTTGATTGAGTGCCATGTGAGCTGACGTCCCATGTCAGCAATGGCGGTGGTGAGGGGGATTTCCTTCGGGCAGACACGAACGCAGTTTTGGGCATTGCCGCAGTCTGCCACGCCGCCAGCGCCCATCAGCGCGTCCAGACGGTCGCTGGCGAGCTTCTTTCCGCCGGGTTGCTTATTGAACAGGTAGGCCTGGCCAATGGCAGCAGCACCGATGAAGGGGGAGGACTCATTTACCTGGGGGCATGCCTCCAGGCAGCAACCGCAGGTCATGCAGCTGGCGTACTTATACATGTCGCCCTGATCGTCGGGGTGAACCTGGGGGCCGGGACCGAGGTCGTAGGTTCCGTCCAGGGGGTTCCATGCCTTCACACGCTTGAGGGCGTCGAACATCCGCGTGCGATCCACCATTAGGTCGCGAATGACGGGGAACTTGCTGAACGGCTCAAGAACGATCGGTTGTTCCAGTTGGTCAATAAGGGCGGTGCAGGACTGGCGGGGAACCCCATTGATACGCATGGAGCAGGCACCGCACACCTCTTCAAGGCAGGAGCAATCCCAGACGACGGGTGTTGTCTTCTCGCCGGCGGAGGTGGTGGGGTTGATCTGCACCTCCATGAGCGCCGAGATGACGTTCATGTTGGGCTGGTAGGGTATTTCAAAGGTCTGCCAGTAGGGCTCCGAGCCGGGGCCTGCCTGGCGCTTGATCTTGAGGGTGATTTTCTCGGGCATTGGGTTGGGCTCCTCAGGTGGCGCGGGATGTTACTTATAGATGCGGGGGCGGGGTGGTTCGACGGTGGTGGCAACTTCGCGGTAGGTGATCTTCGGTTCCTTCTCACCCGGGACGTAGGTCGCGATGGTGGACTTGAGCCAGTTCTTCTGGATGTCTATCCACTTGGTCATGTAGTCCTCAAATTCCGGTGAGACCTGCTCGGTCTTTTCAGGAAGATCATACTTGGCGCCCCACTTGTCGGAGAGCTCCTTGCAGTAGGCGCGGTAACCATCGTGGTCTTTTGCCTCGCCCAGCTTCTCCTTCTCAGGCTTTTGCAAATCGAATTCCGGTTTGTAATGGGCCCCGCGGGACTCATCACGGAGGCGTGCGCCCTTCGCAATGGCCTTTGCAAGCTGAATCATGTCCCAGAATGCCCATGTGTGGGAGGCACTTTGGTTCACCGGCGTGGTGGTGTCGTTGATGTTGATGTGATCCCAGCGCTCTTCCAGCTCGTTGAGTTTCTCCAGGAGGCCGTCGAGAAGCTTGTTGTCACGAACCACCGTGCAGTACGCGGTCATGGCATCGCCAAGCTCACGGTGCAGGGCGTATCCGTTTTCCTTCCCGCTTGTCATCGAGAGGATCTTCGACTGGAAGTCCTCCACGCGCTTGAGTTCCTTGCTATACACGGTCTCGTCGGCCTCGTCACTGTTGGACTTGACCCATTCCGTGGCACGCTCGCCGGAAAGAAGCCCGCCGAAGATGCAGCTGAGGAGTGAGTTGGCACCGAGGCGGTTTGCGCCGTGGTACTGGAAGTCAGCCTCGCCGGCGGCAAAGGTTCCGGGGATGTTCGTCATCTGGGAGACCATGTCGCCCTTGTCCTCATATCCGACCCAGACCCCGCCCATGGAGTAGTGCATGCCGGGGAAGATCTTCATCGGTGTCTTGATGGGATCGTCACCGATGAACTTGCGATAGATTTCGAAGACGCCGCCGAGCTTGCGCTCCAGGATTTCCGCCTTCTGGCCCGACTTCTCGGGGGTAATATCAAGATAGACCTGATTGCGGCCGTCCACACCGCGCTTTTCCATGACACAGACATGGAAAATTTCACGGGTGGCAACGTCGCGGGGGACCAGGTTGCCGTACTTCGGATATTTGCGCTCAAGGAAGTAGTCACGCTCGGAGTCGGGGATATCCGTCGGACGGCGCTTGTCGCCTTCCTTCTTCGGCACCCAGACGCGGCCACCTTCACCACGGACGGATTCGGAAATCAGCCGCAGCTTGTCGGCCCCGGGAATGGCAGTGGGGTGGACCTGGATGAATTCCCCGTTTCCATAATGGACGCCCTGTTGATAGGCGCGCGCGGCAGCAGCACCGGTATTGATCATCGAGTTGGTGGACTTGCCGAAGACCAGCCCCGGCCCACCGGTACACAGAATCACTGCGTTGGCCTTGAAGACCTTAATCTTTCGG
>JAFIGB010000047.1 GCA_020831705.1 Candidatus Sumerlaeia bacterium
GTCTGGCTGATGCACAAAAAGGATCCCATCCTGACCATCAACCAGGAAATGAAGGACAAGCGTCTCTACCTCGCCGATGGCCACCATCGCTACGAGACCGCCCTCGCCTATCGCGACGAAATGCGCGAAACAACTGGGCGCCGCGACGGCCGCCAGCCCTACGACTTTATCATGATGTACCTCCATAATTACGACGACGAGGCCCTCTTCACCACCTCCACCCACCGGGTTCTGGCCCGTGACATGGGCGCGGACGTCGATATCGATGAGGTCATCGAGGACCTTGAGGAATACTTCGACCTGAAGGAATTCAAGCTCGATCTGAACAACATCGACAAGGCCACCGAGCAGGCCCTCAAGCATCTGGAGCCGAAGAAGAACGTCGTCAGTCAGTTCGTCATGGTTCTTCCCGGCGGTCGTTCCTTCGAGCTTCGGCTGAAGAAAAACGCCGACCTGAACGAGATGATCGAGGAGGAATTCATGTCCGACCTCGTCAAGTCCCAGGACGTGACGATCCTCCACCGTTTCATTATTACAAAGGGTTGGATTGGCAATCCCGAGGTCGAGTTGTTCAACGACGACCTGTACTACTGCCGCGACACCCGCCAGACGCTGGAAATGATGGCCAAGCGGAAGGGCTGCGTGGCATTCCTCCTCAACCCGATCACAAAGCAGCGAATCCTCGAGATCTCCGAAAACGGCGAGTTGCTCCCCCAGAACTCGACCTACTTCTACCCCAAGATCAAGAGCGGGCTTGTCATCCGCGACCTTCAGGTGGGTTTCGGGTAAGCACTGCTCCCTCCAGCTGGAAACGTCTAAAATTCCCCACCCTGCGACCTGATAGATTCAGCCGGGGTGGGGAGTTTTCATTTTGTATGATCTTGAAAATCTTGCCGCAATGCGAATAAAAAGCGAGAATTCGAGTTGCCAGTCTATCGAGATTTCCAGAAGATTCCCTGAGGAAAGGGTGGCTCATCATGAATGAGTTCAGGCGGCCAGGACTGAATCTTGATGTTGGCGATCAGCCGACACAGAAGGTTCGTTGCCCAATCCATGGATTCATCCACTATTCCGCAAATGAACGGCGGATCATTGATCACCCCATCTTTAGGCGGCTCCGCTCCATCCGCCAACTAGCCCTGACTGAGTACGTCTACCCAGGTGCTACCCACACACGATTTGAGCATTCTCTCGGCGTTATGGAGGTGGTCACCCGCGCCTTTGAAAGCCTCTGTTCAAGGCATGGGGCGACACTGGAGGCACACTTTAGAAACTATCCTTACTTCAAGGACGGAGATCACCCCCTTGATCGAGCGAGGCAGGTGCTACGATTGACGGCGTTACTCCACGATACCGGACATGCTCCATTTTCACATGCGGCGGAGTCTGTGATACAGAAAGACGGGCACCACGAGGAATTAAGTATTCAGGCAATCAAGAATGATACGATCGCATTTGATGAAAAGAAGGACAAAACTGGCTTTCCTGGACTAAAGTCACTTATTGATGGGTGCTGGGGCGATGGAACTGCAAATGTTGTGGCGAGCCTTTTACCGAAAAAGACTGATCCTCACCTCCGTATCTTGAAAGACTTAGTATCTGGTGAGATTGATGCTGATAGGATGGACTACCTCTTACGCGACTCCCATCATTGCGGTGTTGATTATGGACGCTTTGATTACCGTAGATTAATTGAGTGTTTGTCGATTTCACCCGATGATTTGGGTATCCCTTCACTTGCCCTCCATGAGAGCGGCCTCCAAACCTATGAAGCCCTCCTCATGGCTAGATTCCAGATGAATACTCAAGTCTACTACCATCGAATCCGGCGGATTTACGATTTCTACCTAAAGCGTTATCACGAGGAAATCAAGGGCACAGTTTTCAATTCCCCTACATCAGTTCTTCGTCAAAATGACTTCACGATGCTCGCGCGAATCAGTGAAGACGCAAGGAATACTGATGCTCCCGGTTATCGCTGGGCAAAGCGAATAGCCGAGCGAAATCACCACAATGAAGTCTTCTCGTTAGGAGTTGTTCAATGGAATGCGAAAAGAGCTGAAAGTGAAAAATTACTTTTAGAGCAATTTGAAAAGTTAAAAGATACTCACCCAGAGGCAGATTTGATCCTTGATCTTTGCGAGGAAAAGAAAGCAATTTCATTGCATAAGCTCATTCAGGAGGCGGATGAGAGAATTGAGGAGGAATCACCAGAACGTAGAATGAAATTGATGAAACGAGGAGGTGTAGAAACTCTTCTCGGCTTGGAGAGCATCGTTCTTGGGAAGGTACCCCGCCAGTTCAAGCTTCCACGGCTTTTTGCCGCTCCAAGGCAATCTGATACCAGCGAAACGCTTTCTTTATTTGATGATGACGATACTATGGTAATGAACTTGGATGAGTCCGTTAATAAGTTGAGAATAGAAGTCGAGACTTCCGCCCGAGAATTATTTAGAGGAGTATGAGCATGGACCGTTTTTTTCTCGCCACTCGATTTGAACAGGCCGTTATGGCATTGGCTATTAAGCAGGCAAATGAGGTATTCGCCAACAAGCCCAATGGTGGTTTCTTGGGGCGAACTGCCCTCCAGAAAATCATGTATTTCCTCGTGCGAAAGGGTGTCCCCCTGCCCTACGGATTTGAGATCTACCATTATGGACCATTTTGCTCGGAGATCTACCATGATGTCGAGTGCCTCCAGGCCGAAGGCGTGGTTCAGGATAGAGGGCCATCAGAGCGGTACTGGAATTACACGCCAGGTCCTCGAATGGATCTGTTGATTCTACAATTTGAGAAGGAACTGAGCCCGTACCTTGATTCCATCCAAGAAGTAGCGGCACTCTTTGCCGATCTGCGACCTGAGGTTCTCGAACTTATCGCGACGCTCGACTACATTTTTCAGGACGAACAGGCCCGGCAGGGTAAGCCTCCAGAAAAGTTGGTGGTTGTTGATCGTTTCATCAGTGTTAAGAAAGACAAATTCAAGCGGGTGATGGTCGAGAATAAGTTCGACACTCTTCAGAAATCAGGTATATTCCTGAGCTAAATACATGCTTCCTAAGTTAATCAGTGCTGCGACTTACCGCCAGCATAAGCGATGGCTTGGATATGATCCGGGAGGGGAAGCACCGCGAACGACCTTCGATCCCGTTCCCCCTATCCGACCGGTGTTTCGTCACGAGGATTTGATGAAGTTATCTGCCAAGCTGAACATGAATCAGGCGGCGATGTCGGCCTTTGTCAATGTTTCGGAGAAAACTTTTGAGAACTGGGACAGGGAATCCGAAGCCCCATCCTCGAGGCACTTCGAATGTTTCATGTGATGGACAATCCAGATACAGGATGTCCTCAAAAAGGCTAAGGCAACAGGAGTTCGCCCATCATCATTGCGAGCGAATCCTAATGGTGCTCTTGTTGGAATTGGTACGAATCAAACCCGGAATGGAGGAGGATCAGTAACGTGACACCCTGGGGGGGTGGCAGCGTGGTTGTGTCAACACGAAGGAATATTGAGTGGGAAAGAGCAGCCATCGAGAATCCATGGAGATGTAGGACGCTTCCCTGCCGATCCACCCCACCCTGCGACCTGATAGATTCAGCCGGGGTGGGGATTCTTCATTTTGTGGCGTTTGCGAATCCGATCCCGAATCAGATTGCTACGCGGGGTGTATCTCTCTTCAATTTGCCGGTGTAATTCTGGTTTTGTAGAGGTTTCGCGGGGGTATTTCGATGATTTTCTCCAGAATATTTAGATCCACGGTGGGGTTTGCAGGGCTGCTGGTCCTGAGTGCCCATTTGGTTGGCTGCGGTAGGGAGCCGGAAGTGGAAGTCTCCCCGCGACCGGTCCGCGTGATGGAAGTCGGACCCGTGGAGCAATTGGCGTCGCGCACCTTCCCCGGGCGTGCGGAGGCGACACGTACTGTCACGCTCTCCGCCCGGGTTGGGGGACCCTTGCAGGAGCTTCCCATAAGGCTTGGCCAGCGTGTGGAGGAGGGGGATTTGATTGCCCGGATTGATCCCCGTGATTTCGAGACGGAACTTCGAATGGCAACGAATGCTCTTGGGGAAGCGGAGGCAACGCTTCGAGCGATGAGGGCGGGGGCGAGGCCGGAAGAGGTCCGCACGCTGGAGGCGCGGTTGCGTTCGGCCAATGCCTCCCTCACGGAAAGTCGCCAGGCCTTCGAGAGAACCCGGACTCTTTTTGAGGAGGACGTGGTATCGCGGGCGGAGTTGGAAAGTGCCGAGACCCGTCTCCAACAGGCGGAATCTGCGGTCACCGAGTTGGAGGAGTCCCTGGAAATGGCGCGGAGTGGCGCCCGGCCCGAGGATGTGGATGCGGTGGAATCCCGGGTGGCGTCCCTTCAGGCAAGGGTGGATGCGGCGCAGGCGGCGCTTGTCGATGCCGAGATTCGTGCCCCATTTTCCGGCAATATCGCGGAAAAATACGTGGAGAACTTTCAGGTGATTCGACCCCAGCAGGTCATTGCCACCATCCAGGATTACTCCATGATTGAGGTCCGATTTGGAGTTCCGGAGGTGGCGATCATCAGGGCGGGTTATGTGACGGGAATTATCTGCCGATTCGAGGCGTTTCCGGATCGGGAGTTCCAGGCGGAGGTGAAGGAAATCGGGACATCCTCCTCGCCCTCGACGCAGTCCTACCCGGTGACAGTCATCATGCCCAATCCCCCCGACCTTGAGATTTTGCCCGGAATGACGGTGAGCGTGGAAATTCAGGCCACCCTTCCCGAGGAGAGCCCGTTCATCGGGGTTCTGGTGCCGCTTTCCGCCCTCATTTCCGATGAGGGTGGGGGAAGTGCCATCTGGATTTATGATGAGGAAACGGGAACGGTGCTTCGAAGGCCCGTTGGAGTCGGTACCCTGCGCCCGGAAGGGATCCTGATCACCGATGGTCTGGAGCAGGGTGACCTGATTGTAACCGCCGGAGCGAGCTTTCTTCACGAACACCAGAATGTCAGAAGGATGGCGGAGGCCTTCACGGAATGAATGTGGCCGAGGCATCCATCAGGAGGGCCCCCCTTGTCATCGTCCTCTCGGTGCTCCTTCTATTCATGGGGGTGGACAGCTACCAGAAGCTGGGCAAGCTGGAGGATCCTGTCTATACGATCAAGCGTGCCATCGTCCTGACCCAGTATCCCGGTGCAACACCGGAGGAGGTCGAGAACGAGGTCACCGATGTCATCGAGAATGCCGTTCAGAAGATGGGGCAGCTCGACAAGGTCCGCTCTCTTTCCCGGGGTGGGCTTTCCATTGTCTATGCAGACATGAAGGAGCATTACGCGGCGTCGGACTTCCCCCAGATCTGGGATGAGTTACGGCGAAAGATCCATGACGCCCAGCCGCTACTCCCTCCCGGTGCAGGACCATCGGTGGTTCGCGATGACTTCGGCGATGTTTACGGTGTTCTGCTGGCAGTTGTGGGGGATGGATTTGAGTTCGATGAGATCCGTGGGTATGTCGAGGATATCCGGCGCGAGCTTCTCACTGTTCCCGATGTTTCGCGCGTTGTCACCTGGGGGGAGCAGCGCGAGGTTATCTATCTCGAGGTGTCCCAGGCCCGCCTTGCCGAGCTGGGTGTTGCTCCCCAGGCAATTTTTGCCACGCTGCAGGACCAGAATATTGTCAAGGACTCCGGGACTGTTGACACCGGGCTGGTTCGGTTCAGCCTGCGACCGTCGGGGTATTTCCAGACGGTCGATGATATACGGGGGGTGACACTTCGGGGACCGGATGACAATCTGATTCGTCTTGGTGACATTGCGACGGTTCGCCGCGGTTATGCGGATCCTCCCGAGCAATTGATGAGATTCAACGGGATGCCTTCGCTGGCCCTCGCCATATCCACCGTTCCCGGCGGTAATGTTGTCACCATGGGGGATGGGGTGCGCGAGCGGCTGGATCTGCTCAAGCAGGACCTGCCGATTGGAATTGAATTTGGAACCGTTGCCTTCCAGTCCGACACTGTTCGCGAGGCGGTTGGCGGTTTCGTTGGGAATCTTGTGGCGGCGCTCGTGATTGTCATTATCACGCTGCTTCTCTTCGTTGGCCTGCGCAGCGGGCTTGTCATCGGCACGGTTCTGCTGGCCACGATCATGGCGACCCTTGTCTATATGCGCCTCGCGGGTATAGACATGCAGCGCGTTTCCCTGGGTGCCCTGATCATTGCCCTTGGGATGCTCGTGGACAATGCCATCGTTGTGACCGACGGCATGCTGGTTCGACGGCAAAAGGGGATGAAGTCCCTCGATGCGGCCAGGGAGACCGTGGCACAGACCCTCTGGCCGCTTCTTGGGGCCACCATCGTGGCCGTCCTGGCATTTCTGGCCATCTATCTGTCCAAGAACAACACCGGTGAATATACACGGAGCCTCTTTCAGGTTCTCGCGGCGTCCCTGATGATCAGTTGGGCGTTTGGGGTGACCCTGACACCGGTACTTTGTCATTACTTCCTGAAGGATCCCCGCCCCGGAAATGGGGCAGGGGGTTTTGATGGGCGGATGTACAATCTCTATCGAAAATCGCTACGCCTGACCCTCACCCATCGGAGTTGGGCATTGCTCATCACGCTCGGCCTTGGGGTGCTCGGTTTCCTCGGGATGCAGTTGGTCAAGAAGGAGTTCTTCCCCCCATCGACGAGGAACCAGTTCATCGTTGATTACTGGTTACCCGAGGGGAACCGGATGCGCGCCCTTGATCGGGAGGTTTCCCGGGTTGAGTGGTTCCTGATGGACATGCCCGGGGTGGAGTCGGTGGCTTCCTTCATCGGTGGGGGATCGCCGCGCTTCAATCTCGTCGTTGAGACGGAACTCCCCTCCAAGAGCTACGCCCAGCTTGTGGTCACGACGACGGATTACCGCCAAAATGGGGAAATCATGGAGGCCTTGCGGGAGTACCTGTATGTGGAACATCCCGGGGCGGAGCCGCGCCTGCGGGTCTTTCCCATGGGGCCATCCTCCCGTTTCGCCCTCGAGGCGAATTTCCACGGGCCCGATGAAAAGGTTCTCCGCCAACTTTCCGAACGGGCGCGGATGATACTTGAGTCCGATCCCCACACGACGGCGGTCCGGGACAACTGGCGCCAACCCACCCTTGTGATCTCGCCGCAATTCGACCAGGACAGGGCACGGAGGGCCATGGTTTCCCGGGAGGACCTTTCCCATTCCATGAAAGCGGCTCACGATGGGCTGCCGGTTGGACTATACCGCGAGGGCGACCAGCTACTCCCCATTCTGTTCCGCCTACCCGAGTCGGAACGGTGGAACCTGGAAAACCTCGCCCAAACCCAGGTCTGGAGCAGCGCCACTGGACGGGGCGTGCCGCTTATCCAGGTTGCGGGGGGCATTGAAAAACAGTGGGAGAATCCCATCATCTGGCGCCACAATCGACAGAGAACCCTGACGGTTGAATCCGATCCGCTGGGGATCAATGCAACGGAGTTGTTCGAACGCGTATCCGACAAAATTGAGGCCATTGATCTGCCGCATGGTTACTCCTTCAGCTGGGGAGGCACCCGGGAAAATACAATCAAGGCCCAACAGAAGCTCTTCGAGGGGATACCCATCAGCTTCATTCTGATGTTTCTCACCGTCGTGGCCCTCTTCAACGCCATCCGCCAACCCCTGATCATCTTTGCCGTCCTCCCCCTGGCCCTTGTCGGCGTTGCCATTGGCCTTCTGGTGACGGGAATGCCCCTCGGTTTCATGGCAATCCTCGGGGTGCTCAGTCTTTCCGGCATGATGATCAAGAACAGTGTGGTGTTGCTTGACCAGATTGATCTGGACCTTGCGGGGGCGGATGACAGGGGCCACGCCCTCACCGAGGCGTCGGTTTCCCGGCTGCGACCCATCATGATGGCGGCCCTGACGACAATCCTCGGGATGATACCACTGGCCTTCGATCCTTTCTTCAATTCAATGGCGGTGGCGATCATGGCGGGGCTGCTCTTTGCGTCCTTGCTGACCCTTTATGTGGTGCCGCTGCTTTATTCGGTGCTGTTTGGGGTTCGGCTGATGGTTAAAGGTGGATGATGGGAATCGATGATTTCTTGGGAAAAAGCTGGTTTTTCGGTCCTTTCTGGCCTTGACGGAGCGCCAAAGTGGGGGCGGCGGAAAAAAAGTATGGAAAAGAGTGTTTTGCCGTTGACTTGGGAGGGGGTGATCCCTACCTTTCGCCCCCCTGCAACGGGAGTGCCTTGTGCCTCCCGGGCTGATGCGCGTGCCGGATACCCTCCCCGGCACAAGAGCTGAAGGACTGAGGCTCACCGCGCGACTTGACAGTAGGAAGACGAGGGCGACTTCCGAGCAAAAGCCCCCCTGCGCGGGTGGCGGTTGCTCCTCCCGCCCTTCCTCCCCAAATCAAGTCCAACCGCGCAGGTCTCCGGCAGATAGGTTGTTCGTCCAAGGTGAGACCCCATGGGTCAGATCAGGGACAACGAGGGCCAGCCTCCCGGAATTATTGTAGCACCCACTGGAACCCGGAAAAGAAGTAACCGGATCATTCCAAAAATCAGATTGTTTGAGGGCAAGTCATGGCCAAGGAAGCTTTCAAGAGAGACAAGCCGCACGTTAACATCGGCACCATCGGACACATCGATCACGGTAAGACCACGCTCACCGCGGCCATCACCGCGACCCAGGCACGCCGTGGATTCGGGCAAGCCGTCGCCTTCGACTCCATCGACAAGGCGCCGGAAGAAAAGGAACGCGGTATTACCATTAACACCGCGCACGTCGAGTACGAAACCGAAGCCCGGCACTACGCCCACGTTGACTGCCCGGGACACGCCGACTACATCAAGAACATGATCACCGGTGCCGCCCAGATGGACGGCGCGATCCTCGTCGTGGCCGCAACTGACGGCCCCATGCCCCAGACTCGTGAGCACGTTCTGCTCGCCCGTCAGGTCAACGTCCCCTTCATCGTCGTCTTCCTCAACAAGTGCGACATGGTGGACGACCCCGACCTCCTCGAGCTTGTGGAGATGGAAGTCCAGGAACTCCTTGAGAAGAATGACTTCCCTGGTGAGGAAACCCCCATCATCCGTGGTTCCGCCCTCAAGGCTCTTGAAGGCGAAGACACCGAACTCGGCATGCAGTCGATTGCCAAGCTGATGGACGCCTGCGACAGCTGGATCAAGGAACCGCAGCGCGACACAGACAAGCCCTTCCTCATGCCCATCGAGGACGTTTTCTCCATCTCCGGTCGTGGTACGGTTGTGACCGGTCGTGTTGAGCGCGGCATCCTCAAGAAGATGAGCGATGTTGAAGTTGTTGGTCTTGTGAACACCTTCAAGACCACTGTCACCGACGTGGAAATGTTCCGCAAGCTTCTTGATGAGGCCAAGGCTGGTGACAACGTTGGCCTTCTTCTTCGTGGTATCGGCAAGGACGGCGTCGAGCGCGGCCAGGTTCTGGCAGCTCCCGGCACGATCAAGCCCCACACGAAGTTCCGTGCGAAGGTCTACATCCTTACCAAGGACGAGGGCGGCCGCCACACGCCGTTCTTCAAGGGCTACAAGCCCCAGTTCTACTTCCGCACGACAGACGTTACCGGCGCCTGCCACCTTCCCGAAGGTGTGGAGATGGTCATGCCCGGCGACAACCTCGAGATCACTGGCGAGCTGATGAAGCCGATCGCCATTGAAAAGGACCTTCGCTTCGCGATTCGCGAAGGCGGCCGCACCGTCGGTGCCGGCACGGTCATCGAAATCATCGAGTAATCAACCCGCGTAAAATTGGCGGGGGGGACCGCAGCCTGGTTCTCCCCGCTCTTTTTGTCGCCATCACCTAGAGAGATTTTCCGAAGAAGACACCCAATGGCTACTCAGGTTATCCGCATCAACTTATGGTCCTTCGACAGTCGACTGCTCGACACGTCGGTCGGATCGATTGTGGACACGGCGCGCACGACGGGGGCGACCCTGGTCGGGCCGGTTCCACTGCCCACCCGGATTCGCAAGTTTACCGTGAATCGCTCTCCCAACGGAGACAAGAAAAGCCGCGAGCAGTTTGAGATGCGCCAGCACAAGCGTCTGGTCGACATTGTCGATCCGTCTCAGAAGACACTCGATGAACTGCAAAACCTCGACCTGCCCGCAGGCGTTTATGTCGAAATCAAACTCCCCTCGGCCTGATCAAGGTGGTTGGGATAGTTGAGCCACCGCGGAAGCATCGCGGA
>JAFIGB010000058.1 GCA_020831705.1 Candidatus Sumerlaeia bacterium
CGTCGTGCCTGAATACCTGCCGATCAATGGAACCTGATGGAAGAAGCTGACCCGGGATGCCAAGATTCTTGTCGATGAACTGTGGAGGGAAATGAAGCGGACTCAACTTCTGGGTTATGTTGCTCTGGTCGTTGTTTATCTCCTCATGGTCGTCAGCCCGTGGGTTGCCCTCCATGTTCAGGAGCTTTGGCGATACGGCGACAACCCCGGTCGCCTTTGGCCGACTTATACGATCATCTCCCTGTTCTATCTCATGGGAATTCCGTTTCTCGGATGGCTCGCGACTTCGAGGCAGGTGGACACAATGATCAACGGGGAGGAGGATGCCCCGCCCACCAATGAACGGTGGCTGCGGGTGGGCTTTCTGCTTGCCCTCCTTGGACTTGTTGCCTGGCTGGGGCATCTGGCGCTGCGTTATCTATACATGCCATGGTACGAGCCACTGACCTTTTTTGCGGACATGATTCCGCTGGTGCAGTCGGTACTTCATGACTTTTGGGTGGAGGGGATGTACCCCTACCGGCGCCACCAGATGCCGGGTTATCCCCTGCCGCTGACCTTTCCTCCGGGTCTTTGGCTGCCATTCTCGATCCCCTGGATGTTTCATGCCGACCTGCGTTTGTGGCAGTTCGCGGCGTTGATCGCCGTGGGGGTGCTGTTCTGCCGCGCGGCCATCCTTGGGTTCGGGCAGACCCGGCGGTGGCAGTACCTCCCCTTCCTGCTGGTTCCCTGCATGTTGATCCCCCTTGGGTTCACCATGGGAACAATGAATCGGTTCTTTCCCTGGATGCACCTGGCTGGTCATTGGTTTTTCCTGGTGGGTTGGGCGCTGGCAGCCTTGTCACGGCGTCCGGTGCTGGCCGGGATTTTCCTGGGGATGTCGATTGCCACCCGTCCCTACATGATTTTGATCCTCCCCCTTGCAGGGCTGTTGACGCTCCTGGAATGGCGCTCCCACCTTCGTGAGCACCTTCGCATGTGGATATCCTGCATCCTGACCGGCTTGGTTGTGGTCGTTCCCTTCCTGCTATACAATCCGCAGGCCTTCACCTTTGGCATGCTCCATGGATATACAGAACAGCTGGGCTACAAGGTGGAGAATGAGCCCTTCCGCGTCCACGGCGTTTCCCTGGGTGGGCTACTTCAGGCGATGGGGATCCACCACCTGCGCACCCCCATCCAGCTGTTGGCTCTCCTTCTTGTCTATACATTTGCCTGGCCACTGATGAAACGTGACCGGCGCTGGCTGCTGTTCCTCTCCTCCCTTACGCTGTATATCTTTCTGTCCCTGTCGCTGATCCCATGGCACTACACGATGGTGGACCCGTTTCTGCTGCTGGCGGTGCCCCTGCTCTACCTGGGCACCAGGAGGCCGGAGCCCGTGATCGAACCCCATGTTGCTGTCCTCACACCCGCCCTCCTGCTGACATGTGCCATCGTGGCAAACACCTTCTTCCCCCCCGAGGCCCTGGGGTTCAAGGCACGGGGGCAGTCGGAGTACTTCCACGAAATCCGCCTCCCCTCCCAGGGTTTCGACTATCCATCCTGGGCAGCCAATTCTTCGGAGATTCCCCTTCGCGTTACCGACCAGTATTTCTATATCTCCCTGCCTGCCTACCGGGTGAATCACGACACTCTCACCATTGACCTCAGCCACCTGCCCACAGAACGCGACACCTACCTGCTCGCATGGATCAACACCGTTCCCCTTGGAACGGTCAAACTGGATGGAAGGTCGCCGGTGCGGTTTGAGATCAAGCCGAGGACCCTCTTTCACGGGGCGAACTCGATTTGGTTCCGTCTTTGGCAGGGGGACCATCTGTCTCCCGAAGATGTGGAGGCCCTTGACCTGCGGTTCGGCGCCACCCGATTTGAGGGGGGACGGGTCTGGCAATACGACCTGTAAACGGGAAGTCTGCAAGGAATACCTTGAATTTCGGCGGGTCCATCCAATAGGGTGAACTCATAAGGAGGACGAAACAATGACAAAATCTGAAAAGTCGAACGAGAAAAAAGAAGACCAGGGACACACCGGCAACCGGTGGGAAGACGAAACCGGTGACATCAACCGCAAGGTGGCCCGGGTTATTGGCCGTGTTCTGGACGAAGTGACACGGACGGTTTCAGAAGTCCGCCCGGCATGGCCGGGGATGCATACCGCCGCATCGGGATATGATGTCCAGGATACGGACAAGGCACTGATCGTCACCCTCGATCTCCCCGGTGTTTCCGTAAAGGACCTGGAGCTTTCCCTCGACGGGCGGACCCTTCGGGTCGAGGCCAAGCGCCTGAAAACGCATCCCGACGGCGAAATCGAGGAGAAAAAGATCTCCCGAGCCATCACCCTCCTCGCCGATGTGGTGGAGGACGATGATGGTATCGAGGCCGTGCTCCGTGATGGAGTCCTGACCGTTACCCTTCCCAAACCCGATAAACCCGCAGGACGGAAGATCAATGTCAAGCAAGCCTGAATCACTGCCGCAACAGGGTAAGTCCATTGGAATCAGGAAATGGTGGCCGCTGCTTGCAGTGGCCACCCTCCTTGCCACCAGCCTCTTCACCAGCGCTGCTGCCGACGATCCCGGTCGGGTGGTGATCTACACTTCCCATGACCGCCATCTTTCCGAGCCGATTCTCGACTTGTTCCAGGAAAAGACCGGCATCCGTGTCGAGGCGGTTTACGACACCGAGGCGGTGAAAACCGTCGGTTTGGTGAACCGGCTTCTGGCCGAGCGCGCCCGGCCCCGCGCCGATGTGTTCTGGAACAACGAAATCCTGCGGACCATCCAGCTCCAAAATGCCGGACTGCTGGAACCGTACGAGTCCCCCTCGGCGGTTGATATCCCCAGTGTTCTCAAGGATCCCGACCATTACTGGGCAGGATTTGGCGCCAGAGCACGGGTCATCATGGTGAACAAAAATCTCCTCCCCGACGAGGAAAAATGGCCCACGGGCTGGGGCGATCTGGCTGATCCGGATTGGAAGGGACAGGGCGCCTTCGCACGCCCCCTCTTCGGAACGACAAACACCCACGCCGCAATCCAATACGCCCTGACCGGCGAGGAAGCCTTTCGGGATTTCTGGCACAAGACCCGTGAAAACAGCATTCTGGAGGTCGGCAACGCCCAGACCCGCGATGCCGTGGTGGCGGGGGAAGCGGCCTGGTGCTTCACGGATACCGACGATGCCTACGGGGCCATTGCCGACGGAGTCACCCATATTGAGATGCTCTACGCCGATGCCCTCCCCGACCGCCCGGGGGTGCTTCTGATCCCCAACACGGTGATGCTGCTGCGCAACTCGCCCAATGGGGAGAACGGGCGGAAACTTATCGACTTTCTGCTGAGTGAGGATGTGGAAGCACGGTTGGCCGCATCCCGCGCTGCCCAGATCCCGGTCAGGCCCAATGTGAAGGGCCCGCAGGGCATTCCATCCCTGGAAGGGGTGGAAATCCTCGAAGTCGATTGGGCATCAGCCTATTCAGCCATTGCACCGGCCAGCAGTTTCCTCCAAGGGTTGTTCGCTGGTCGATGAGCACGGTTTTTGCCCGTGACCTGTTGGGGCAACTGCCCCGCCAATCGACCGGATGACCTCCATGGATGGACCTTAGATTGAAGATCACCATCGCGAAAAGCCTCTTCACCCTACCCATCGCCCTCGCCTTGGTGCTGTTGGCGATGCCTTCCACCATGCCAGCGGAGGAAGGACAGGCCGAGACCAGGCCCCAGATTCAGACGCGACCGGGGGAAGTACGACTCGCACCGACTCCCTCACCGGAACCAACCCCGACCCCCGAACCGACTCCGGAACCGACCCCGGCTCCTGCTCAAGCAGAACCCCAAAGTGAACCCGCCACCGGGGAAGAAGGGGAGGCCGCCGAACCCACCGAGCGCACGGTTCAGGAGCGGAGGCAGCAAACACAGCAGGAGGAGACCTCAAGCCTGGGGGAATTTCGCCTCAACATCGATCGCGGATCCCGGATGCTCAGTATCTTCGTGGAAGGGCAGGAAGGACGTGCGACGGCCAATGTCACCGTGGGTGAGGAGTTCGTCACCCATATAAATTTCGACAACCAGGCGGAAACCCCCTTCGATGCCGTCCGCGTGCTGATTTCCTACTCCACAGAATCCCTTGAGCCCGTTTCGATCAATGACTCGCCCATCGCCGCCAATCTTGCCGGCGATCCCCTGGCCGAGGTCGACACACAATTCGGCATGATCCTTTACGAAGCCCGCCTTGATGAACCCATGGTCATGCGCGACGCCCCGATCATGTCGATCACGTGGAAGCCGCTCCGTGTCACCCCCTCCACGCCCATCGAGTTCAGCACCCGTCAGGATCTTTTCACCACGATTGCCTTTCAGGACACCGATCTCTTGGGCAACCGCCGCATCCAGGGCGATGGTACCCTGAATTTGTCGGTGCAGGTCCTTCCCTCCGATCCCCGTGAGGCGGAAGCAATGCTCACGGAACCAAGCCTTTTCCTGCGCACCGACGAGAAGCTCGGCGGGGTGCGGCTCTACCTGCGCCGCCAGAAGGAACCCGTCTTCGCCGGGGAACCGTTCTACGTGGATATCATTCTCGACAACCGGGCCTTCTCGATGGTTGACGGATTGAGTATCCTCATGGAGTTCGACCCCAATGTGATCACCATCCTCGATGTGGACCGGGACAACTGGATCACCCGGGAAACGAACATCCATGATGGCCCCTTCCGCGACATGTGGCCGTGGGACATGCATATAGACAACTCGGTCCTCCAGACGCGGGGAACAATCTCCTATCGGAAGGCAACGACCGACGGGGAAATGACCCGTGGAAAGTATGGCCCCGTCGCCCGGATCTGGGCGGTGGCAACCCGCCCCACCCGGGGAACCCCCTTCCTGTTCAAGTTCAGTGACCGCCCACGAACACGCGGAACCCGCGTGACCTATGTGGGGGAAAACGCCCTTGGCGATCCCAATGTGGGCAATGATGGCGCACGCGGCCTGGTGATGGCAGTGGCCCCCGCGCGCGACACCGGCCAGTGAACCCACGGTAAAGAATAATGGCCAAGAAGGCAGACAAGAAAAACAGATTCAGCAACACCATACGCATTGAGAACCGCAAGGCGCGGTTTGAATACGAGATCCTCGAGCGTGTGGAGGCGGGCATTGAACTGACCGGGTGCGAGGTGAAAAGCATCCGCCTCGGCCAGGCATCGCTCAACGAGGTTTATGCCGCGAATATACGCGGCCAGATCTTCCTCAAGAACATGCACATCAAGCCCTACGAGGAAGGGAACTATACAAATCCCACCGACCCATACCGTGCCCGCAGGCTTCTTCTCCATCGCAAGGAGATAGACAAGCTCGGGGGGGCGGCCTCCCAGCAGGGACTCACGCTGGTTCCCCTCAAGCTCTACTTCACCAAGAAGGGCTGGGCGAAGGTCGAACTCGGCCTCTGCCGGGGCAAGAAAGCCCACGACAAGCGTGCCACCATCAAGGAACGCGACCTCAACCGCGACCTGCGCCGCGAACTCAAGAACACCTGAACCACCAAACCACGAACCAACAACTCCGCGAAGGAAGAAAAGGTCAATCCGTCCTCATGGCCCGTCTCCCCCTGCTTTTTGTCCTCATGTTGGTCACGACAATGGCCACCGCAGCGACCCAATGGCCACGACCAATCGTCCCCGACCCGGAAATTGATACACGGCGCGAGATGCTCATGCGCCATGGAATCAATCCCGAGCCAACCGATCTGCTGAAATTCCTCCGCACCGGATTCCGCGAGTCGGCCCTCCCACGGGGCCTCCCCTCCGAGCCGATGCTCAAGAGCACCGTCACCAATGCCGCCATTGTCGAGCTTGGTGTCACCGGCCAGGAAGCCGCCGTTCCCCTTCTCATTGAAATCGTGCAGGGAAAAATTCCCTCCGGTGTCGAGCGCATCGCCATGCGGGACTTTGAAAGCTTTCCCATCCAGGAGCTCGATGCCCAGCTCGACCGGATGTATCAAATGCTCATCATCAACGCCATCGTGGCCCTTGGTCTCATCGGGGATCCCACTGCAGAGGAGGCAATCCTAGACAGGATCACCCGCGAATCGGACACCGGCTTCGCACTGCGCGGCAGCCTTGCCCTCGGCCAGATGGGCTCCAACAAGGGCTTCCCCCATCTATACAGAATTGCCCGCAACGTGGAGGACCGCAACGAAAGCGCCGAGGCATTCCGCCTCTTCTTCGTCCTGACGGGAAGAAACTACGGCGTGACCCCGAACACCTCCATCGAACGCCGCCGCCAGATCGTCAAGGAACTCGGCGATTGGTACCTCTCCCAGGGCAAGACCTTCCAGGTACAACGAAGCGACGTCATGCGCCGGATGAGGAACCCACCCCGTGCCGCGCCGATAGACACGTCTTCGCTTCGTGGCATCCTGAGAAAATCACGGGACCTGGCCGACTTCGACGGCCGCCTCGCCGCACGGCGCCACATGAGCCGCGTTGCCTCCGATTCCTTCGATGAACTTCGCTCCATCTCGGAGGACACACTTGAGGATCTGGATATACGCCGCTCGGCGATGTTCTGGCTTGCTTCGGGAGATCCCCGGGGTGCGCGCCGTCCCCTCCGCCGCCTCCGCAACGACGAAAATCAGGTCATTGCGGAAACCGCGCAGCAGCTTCTCCGGGATATAGATCGCGATCTGGCCCAGTGACAGACGCCGGGATTATTGAACGATCCCCTTCGTCACCTGCATGAAGACATCCTCGAGGTCCACTTCCAACTCGCGGACGGAATTGAACTTCACGCCATTGTCGACAAGAATATCCGTGATAAAGGCATCGGGATCCTCGGCGAGATCGATGGGAAGACTTACCGTGATGATATTGCCCTCGCGATTGACCTCCTGAACGGTGCTGTTTCCCAGAAGGGCCTCCTCGGCCTGTTGGGCAAATCCGTCGCGGACCTTGACCTCCACCATCTTTCCACCACGCAGCTTGTGGGTGATCTCGGTAATGTCACCGGCGTAGAGCAGGTTGCCCTGCTCGATAATGCCGATGGTGTTGCAGAAGTCTGCCAGTTCGGTGAGAATGTGGGAGCTGATGAGGATGGTCTTGCCCATCTTGCGAAGCTCCTTGAGGAGCTCGCGCAGTTCTATACGCGCCCGGGGATCGAGGCCGGAGGCCGGTTCGTCTAGAAGGAGCACCTGGGGATCGTGGACAAGGGTTTTGGCAAGGCAAAGGCGCTGCTTCATGCCCCGTGAAAGGGAATCCACCATGGCGTCCTTCTTGTGGGTCAAATCGGTCAGGGCGAGAACATCGTCAATGACCTGAACGCGCTTGTTGCGGTCGATCTTGTAGGCGGCGGCGAAAAAGTCGAGGTACTCCCAAACCTTCATGTCATCGTAGACGCCGAAGTTGTCGGGCATGTAGCCCATGACACGCTTCACATCGTCGGCCTGGGTAAGAACATTATACCCCCCCACCATGGCATACCCCTGGGTGGGCTTGAGCAGGGTTGCGAGGATCTTGATGGTGGTGGTTTTTCCGGCACCATTGGGACCGATAAAGCCGAAAATATCCCCTTCATTGATGGTCAGGTTGAGATCCTTGACCGCCACGAGGTCCTTGTAAATTTTCGTCACGCCGTGAATTTCAATCATGGGAGTCCGATTCCTCGGGAGGGTATCTGTTCACGGAAGCGAGATTGTCCATGAGGGAGGTTGCAGGCAAGCGGGAACTGATTTGAGAGTGACATGATTGCAGGACATCCACATATCGGAAGCAACAGGATCACCCCGACTTTGTGGGGTGAAAACCTGTCGACGACCTTGACAAACGGATTGCTTCCTCATCAAAATTTTTCCAGATGAAGATACTGCTCCGGATGAATTTGGCCCATGGATAAAGGTCTGCTGCAGGCAATCACCCCGCGCGCCGGGGCCAACGCCGTCCGCTTTACCCTCGCCGTGTCCATCCTTGGGTTGCTTGTCTATGGAATTGCCCTTCTGGCGACATTCGTGGGGCGGGCCCATATTGTCAATCACGCCCGGGGGTTTATCGCCATGGAGATTGAGGAGCGCGCCCGCTCCCGCCCAACCTCCCTCTCCTCCGGCTTGTTTACCTTTATATCCATCGAAAGAGAGGGGCCCCGGGATCAAATTCCCGCGGAACCTCCGAATGAACAAGCACCCGCCACCGATGACGAAACGGCATTGGAAGTCGCCACGGAAGAGTCAATGGCGTCCTCCCTGATGAATCGATTCCGGACCCGGGCGGGGAGTGGCAGTGATCCTCCGGCCAGCGCGGAGGAGGATTCCACCGGGGAGGAATCAAGGGCGGGTTCGCTCCTCAACGCAGCCCGCGACCGCCTGTCCGACGCCGCCACAGACGCTCCCCTTGAGGAGGACTCACCGGCAGCGAATCTATTACGGGAGGGGCGTTCCCGTGCCGATGCCATCAGCGATGTTTCCCAACATGCGGAAATCCTGCGCCAGCGTCAGGCACAATTTGCCGCCGAGTTGGAGTCCCATATAGACGCCCATCTGGACAAAATCATTCAGGGCATGGTCGCCAACTATCGCAAGGAAACTGCAGGGGGCGAGGTTCAGTTCATCCCCGAGCTTATTCTTCTCATTCTGGAGAATGCACCGCCTGAAATGCCGCGGACCGTGGTTACCGGATTGGTGCAACGTGCTGCGGAGGAAAACGCCGAAAAGCTGGAGCGCTGGGAGGCGGAAGTCCGTGGCGACTATACAGAACTCACGGACGCCCTCATTTCAGAGCTCCGTACATTCACCACCATCAATATGGCAGTTTTCCTCCTCATGGCGACACTGATGATGGTTGGCGGAAAGCGTGCGCCCCTTCAGGTTGTCCCCTCCATCCTTCTCCTCATTGCCTGCCTGACAAACCTCACCATTTATATCTTCTTTCAGGACTGGAGCAGCGCCGTGCTGGAGGGAAGTTACTGGGGAAATTGGACGGCTGTCTGTATTATCGTCTTTGCCGCATTCAATATGGACATCTACTACCTGAACGGCCAGGTTACCCTTGAAATTTTCACTGCCATTGCAGAAGGCCTGAATGTCTTTCTCTCCCTCTTTTCCACCTGAACCTTGTGGAGTCACGGGGTGGGGGAGGATTTATTCTCTTTTTCTTCCGACAAGGCTTGTATATATACAGGCAGGGCCTCCATGCCCATCTCCAACCAATTGCAGAACCGCCAGACGTTCCGTATTGAAGGCGATCTTTCGCGACCCGCGGGTTTACCTGCCCTTGGCCCCGGCGGGGCCCTAATACCAGAGCCCAGTGCAAGCGCCTCAAGGCGTGCCGCGCTGGGTGGGGAATGGAGGGTAAACGGCACCGCAACGCGTGCGATCCACGTCCACCCGTTAATCCCAAAGATAACGCTCGTCGTACTCGACCTCGTACTTGTGAAGCAGTCGGAGGTACTCTTCCTGAAATGACTCCCTCCGATGATGCTCTTCCTGGTTTCGAACGTATTTGGTCAAGGCACCGACGTGGGAAGGGCTGATCGAAAAAGCTCCATAGCCCGCCTGCCAGCGAAATCTCCGATAATCCGACCCCCTGGTTTTCATCCACTTGGATGACTCCACCTTCAATTCACGAACCATGGTTTTAATCGTCAGAGACTTTGAGAGTCGACAAACAATGTGCACGTGGTCAACGTGACCGCCCACAATGATCGAGGGGGAATTGTGATGAATACACACTCCACCGAGGTAGCGATGTAACTCGGCGCTAACGGATGGGTCGGTGAGAAACGGCTCCCTACCCTTGGTGGAGTAAATGATGTGCTGATAATTCTGAACCAATGATTGAGACATCTCTGATATTGCACCTCACTGTATGGGATTATGGAATAAGATCGCACCGCCTTCGGGGTGCTGTCCAACACAAAATTCTATTCCCAAGGCTGCGCGCTTGAGCGCTTGCCTTGGGCTGAGGTATCCTGCCCCGTTGGGGCATTTCGCGGTCCGACCCACCTGATTCGAATATTTCCGGAAAGGCGTCCCGATGACGTGTGTCGTCACCCCCCGCCGGTTGAGGAAGATTTTCCACATCAAGTGGAGTAACATGGTGAGGCGTTGGCCCACGGGGTTGCCTGCCGTTGGCCCCAACGGGGCTCCAATACCAGAGCCTAGTGCAAGCGCCTCAAGGCGCGCCGCGCTGGGTGGGAAATTTAGGAAAAATGGCACCGCAACGCGGAGCGATCATGCCCCATGCCACCGCAATATGATCGCACCTGTTGACTCGGCTGATGGGGGGACTTAGGAAATACCCGGCGAAGTGAATTTCAGGGAGGAATCCATCCAAATTTCCCATGCCAGCCAATCAAATTGATCCCAAATCCCTTCTCGATCCGGCGTTGATGGCTCGGTTGGATGCTCTGGAGGTGTTGTCGCACCGGGTTTTTCGTGGGCGGCAGAAGGGGGAGCGGCGGTCGCGGAAGAAGGGGGTGTCGATGGATTTTGCCGATTACCGCGATTATGTCCGCGGCGATGACACCCGTTTTATTGACTGGAATATTTTCGCCCGGCTGGAGCGTCTGTTTATTAAGTTGTTCCTGGAGGAGGAGGACCTTTCCTTTCACCTCATTGTGGATACTTCGCGGAGCATGGATTTTGGCACCCCGACCACGAAGTTTGAATACGCACGCCGTCTGGCCGCCGCACTGGCGTATATCGGCCTGCGGAACCAGGACAAGGTGGGGGTGACGGCGTTTGGTCGTCGGGGGAATCAGGTTGTTCGACCGGCACGGGGGATGGCCCAGCTTCCGAAGGTTCTGCGTTCGCTGGCCGACCTCGATATAGACGAAGGCACCTCCCTTCAGGAATCCATTCGGGACTTCGTGGTACGCGACACGCAGGGGGGGATTGTTGTTCTCGTCAGCGACTTCATGGACGAGCGGGGATTCGAGGATGCCCTCAAGCAGTTCTTTCATCGCACCTACGAGGTATATATCATCCACCTGCTCAGTCCCGAGGAACGCGACCCCTCGGAGGTCGGGCACTTGGAACTGGTGGACAGTGAGACCGGCGAGCGCCAGGAAATCACCCTCAATGATGCCCTGCGCAAGCAGTACAGGAAGTCGCTCGACGCGTATTGCCGGAGCATCCGCGATTGGGCCGTGGCGAGGAATATGTCCTACATGCCTGCGGTGACCAGCGAACCGGTGGATAGAATGCTACTCAATTACCTGCGGCGCCAGGGGTTGCTGGGATGAACCTGTTTTCCTTTTTCCTCAACCCGGCCATGCTGGGCTTTCTGGCGCTGCTGCCGCTGATTGTTCTCATGTACCTGCTCAAGCTGAAGCGGCGGCCAATGCTGGTTCCCTCGACGCTGCTTTGGCGCCGGGCGGTGGAGGATCTCGTCGCCAACTCGCCGTTTCAGAAACTGCGCAACAACCTGCTGATGTGGCTCCAGTTATTGGCGCTGCTTCTTCTGGTTTTGGCACTGGCACGCCCTGTCATGAATATTACCGGCACAAGCGGCGAATCGATCATCCTCATGGTGGATCTTTCCGCCAGCATGCAGGCCCGCGAGTCTGACGGGCGCACCCGTCTCGATCACGCCAAGGATGCGGCGCTGCGTGCGGTAGAGGAAATGAGCACCGGCAACCGGTTCCTGGGAACGATTGGGGCCCGGGACGAGATGATGATCCTGGGCATTGCAAACCGCCCCATTCCGCTCCAACCAATGACCAGTGACCAGGCGATGTTGCGCGCGGCCATTCGCTCGATGCAGGCAACCGACACCCAGGCGGATCTGCGTGATACCGCACGCATCCTTGAGGAAAGAACACGCATTCGCACCACGGGTGATGATGTCCTCTTCGAACCAAACCCACGGGCGCGGGTGGTGCTCATCAGCGACGGGGTCATTGGTGCGCAGGCAAAGGAGGTCCTCGCCGAGGTCCCCCGTCTTGATTATATACACGTCGGCGAAACGACCGATAATGTGGGTATCACACTGGTGGATGTTCGGGAATCCTTTTCCGGATCATTTCAGTACGAGGTCTTCACGTCGCTCCTGAACAGTTCCGACGAGGACCGCACCGTCTATCTGGAGTTGGTTGTGGATAATGAAGTGCTCGACGTCAAGCGCGTGGACCTTCCCGCCGAGGGTTCGGGCGGCACGGTCTTCCTCGTCGGCGAGGACATGCGCGGCCTTGCCGTTGTGCGTCTTGCCAACCACACGGACGCCCTTTCCCGCGACGACGTCGCCTACGCTGTCATTGCCCCGCCGTCGGAGATGCGGGTGCTCCTGGTGAGCCGCGGAAACCCCTTTCTGGAGCGCGTCCTGGCCGTGGATCCCCGCGTCAGGCTTTCCGTGACACGGTCCGATGGATATACATCCGCGGATGACTACGACATGGTCGTCTTTGACCGCTTTGCTCCTGCAGTGACACCGCCGGGGAATATTGTCTATATCAATGATATCCCCCGGGATCTTGGTTTCGAGCTGGAAGGCGATCCCCTCAAGACTCCGCGGGTGATGGACTGGAGTCGGGTTCATTCGCTGACACCCCAGTTCATCAGCTTCGACGGGATGGTGGTGGGGGAATCGCTGCGGATATCGCTCCCTCCCCAGGCAACATCCCTTGTACAGACCGAGGAAACCGACCTGATCAGTTACTACGAGTCGGACAACAACCGGATCGTCGTCATTGGTTTCGACATCACACGCAGCTACTGGCCGATTGATGCCTCGTTTCCGGTCTTCTTTACCAACCTCCTCGACGAATGGAGCCGCGTGCGTTCCGGCGCTGTATCAGCGGCCTACCGCACAGGATCAACCATTGCCGTCATCCCCCCCCGGGAAGCCACCACCGCCATCCTTCGCACCCCCTCCGGGGAGCGCATTCCCCACCTGACCGATGAAATGCGCACCATGTACCTGACGGAAACCACCGAGGCCGGAATCTATACACTTATCTTCGACACCGGCTGGGAAAATGAACTTGCAGTGAATCTTTCCTCCACCCAGGAGTCAAACATCGTCCCCCAGCCGACCCTGGAATTACCGGGTGGGCGCCAGGTGGAGGGCACCAGCAGCACCACCGCCCGCAACAGGGAAATCTGGTTCCTCCTGGTGCTGGTCATTCTGGGCGTCCTCATGCTGGAATGGTATATCTACACGAAGCGCTCCTTCGCCTGACAAACACCGCCTATTCGGATTATTCCTTTCCTTGCCCCGTGGGCCCGGTAACTCCCCAATTTTTCCCATGACACGCCGAGCCACCCCGAAAAAGCCCCTTCCCAAACGGCCGACGATTACTCCCGAGAAGGAGTTCGCCGCGCGGCATCTGGGTGTCATGGTGGCCGGGGTGGACGAGGCAGGGCGGGGGCCCATTGCGGGGCCCGTGGTGGCTGCAGCGGTGATCTTTGACTTTTCCAAGCGCCGCCCCGACGGCCTGCGCGACTCCAAAGTCCTTTCGGAAAAACGCCGGGAAGCCCTCTTCAAGAGGATTCAATCCACCGCACTGACCTACGGTGTCGGCATCGCCACGGCCCAGGAAGTCGACCTGATCAATATTCTTGAAGCGACCCGCCTCGCCGCCATTCGTGCCGTCGAGCAACTGGATCCTCCGCCGGGTGCGCTGGTGACCGACGCCCTTGATATTCCCGGCCTGATGGTTCCCCAGCTTCCAATCATCAAGGGGGATGCGAAATCGAGCAGTATCGCCGCCGCGTCGATTCTTGCCAAGGTCACCCGGGATCGGATGATGGATGCGTACCACCAGCAGTTCCCCGAATATGGCTGGGATCGAAATCGTGGCTACCCGACGGAGGAGCATTACGCTGCCATCGGAATCCATGGTCCGACGGTCCTTCACCGAATTACGTTCTCCGGCGTGGGATTTTTCGACACGGCCTTGCGCCGCTCGCCGATCCATGGTGACCTTCGCCGCCGGTTCGGGGGTCTCCCTGCGGGCAATGTTGAATCCCTGGACCAATGGAGGGTCGAGTTGGAGGCCGTCCGCCCAATTCTCCCCCCACCGGATTACACCGATCTGTTGTCATTAATCTCCCCGGAAACGAAGACGAAGGAAAGCCAACCATGAAATTCAAGGCCACCATCCATGTGATGCTGAAAAAGGACGTCGCCGACGTTCAGGGAAGCGCGATCCGCCAATCGCTCCAGAACCACGGAGAACCGGTGACATCGGTCAGCGTGGGAAAATATTTTGAGGTCGAATTCGACGCCAATGATGAAGCCGCCGCCAAGGCAGTGGCGGACAAGTTGGCCGTGGAAACCTTCAGCAATCCAACCATTGAGCGCCATTGGCTGGAAATCTCCCCGGCCTGACCCCGCCGGGCAACATTCCCCCGCCCAAGGGCAATGGTGCGGCGCAACCTTTCGCCCCTTGACAGCGCGGCCCCTCCTTATTTCCAATTCATATTATGGAACCTGCGGCACGCCAGCTTTTCAGCCTGACAACATCCGACCGACAAAGACTTGTCCTCGGGGTGATGCTTATCCCCCTGGCGGCTAGTTGTGTTCTGGCGACGGGATTTTGTCTGGCCCGAGCCGCTCAGGCCCAGGGACAGGACAACGCCCGCTCCGGCGAGGTCCGCGTGGTTGTCACCGAGCGGGACCGCCGTGTCGAAGGGATGGAAATTGTCTGCGAGGAGGACGCGGTTCGCCCCGGTGATGCCGGGGAACGCCTCGATTCCCCCCCCCAGCACGCCCTTTGTGCCGCCCTCCCCCACTCCCAATCGGGCCTCGGTTCCCCCGGAAATTTTCTCGAATCAAAGCAGCTCACCCCTCCCGACCCGGTCGCGGAACCGGGCAACCCCAGGGGGCCACCATCCGGAGGTTACATGGGATGATGGATTCCTTTTCATGGGCGGTTTACGACCTACCCACCTTTGGCCAGGGCATTGTAGTATGCCGGGAGACCCGCGTTTGTCGCGTGGTGCTTCCCCACGAGGATTCCCCACTGGATCGCATTGCGGAGTTGTATCCCAATGCCGTTGAGGGGGGATATTCCCGGGAAGTGGCGCGATTGATCGCCTCCAAGGCCCAAACGGGTGAGACGGCAGGCTGCCATCCCTTCGTGGCTCCGGCGACGGGTCAATTCCTCGACAAAGTGTTGAAGGAGTGCTCGCGGATCCCAAGGGGTGAGGTGTTCACCTACGCTGATCTGGCAAAGATCGCCGGCAACCCAAGGGCAGCACGGGCCGTCGGCCAGGCCATGGCGCGAAACCCACTCCCCCTCCTGATTCCCTGCCACCGTGTCGTTCCATCGGTGGGAGGCGTTGGGAGCTTTGGCGGGGGTGCCCGGTTGAAGGCATGGTTGCTCGAACGCGAAGGTGCCACGGTAACGGCAGCCTGACAACGGTGCCGGGTGGAATCCAGTCCTCCCTCCCAACCTTTTCCCAGTATAACGACGCACAATTGAAACCGGCGGCGGCGAATTCTTCAAGCCGCACGCCCACACTGGTCAACACCCAGAGAGGTTTGGACGGATATGCTCAAAGCCATTGTCGGCCTGCTAGGCAACAAAAAGAAGCGCGATGAACGGAAGCTTCGCCCCATCGTGGGGGAAATCAACGAGGTCTTCGTCGAGTTGGAAAAACTCAGTGACGAGGAACTCCAGAACAAAACAAGTGAATTTCGCCAGCTGCTCAAGGTCGTCCCCAAGTCAAGCCGGGTGGGCGAGGAAGTCATCATCCACGAGCGCGCGGAAAATATCCTCGTTACCCATCCTGATATTGAGAAGGCAGTCTTTCTCGGCACTCGGCGCGATGCCCTCCCCGGCGAGCTAGTCGTCTGGGTGAAGGCCCGCGAGGGTGCCGAAATCAACGAGGACCTTGTCACCCAGATCAAGGGCGGCATGAAGCGCCTCGGCCAGGGCTACAGCCCCGGCCTCGTCTACTTCACCGACGACTTCCCCACCACCGAAGATGAGAAGGGCCATGTCATTGTCGATCGCCACAAGCTCATGCTGGCAAATGCCCAGGTTGAGAACGCCGATTTTCGCGAGGTGACCTGGAAGGACATCGAGGGAACCATCAAGGACGAGGACGAATCCTTCGACCTCTACGACCTGCTCCCCGACGCCTTCGCCGTCATGAAGGAAACCTGCCGTCGCCATATTGGTAAGAACTGGACCGCCGCCGGGGCAAAGATCGAATGGAACGCCGTTCCCTTCGATGTCCAGCTCATGGGTGGCCTTTCCCTCGCCCAGGGCAACATCGCCGAAATGGGAACCGGTGAAGGGAAGACCCTCACCGCCATCCTGCCCCTTTACCTCCATGCACTCATGGGACGTGGTTCCCACCTTGTCACGGTGAATGATTACCTCGCCCGCCGCGACTCGGAATGGAACACCCCCCTGTTCGAGTTCCTTGGCCTCACTGTCGGCTGTCTGGACAAGACCCAGCCGCACACCCCCGAGCGCCGCGCCATGTACCTCGCCGATGTCACCTACGGAACGGTGAACGAATTCGGCTTCGATTACCTTCGTGACAACATGGCCCAGGCCCGCCAGCAGCTTTGCCAGCGCGACCTGTTCTTTGCGATCATCGACGAGGTCGACTCCGTCCTCATCGACGAGGCACGCACGCCGCTGATCATCTCCGGTGCCGTGGATCGCTCAACGGACCAATACGAGAAGATCATCCCGAAGGTCAGCGAGTTGGTTAACAAGCAGAACATGCTCGTCAGCCGCTTCGCCAAGGAGGCGGAAGACCTCCTGGCCAAGGACGACGACGACCTGCTCTTCGAGGCGGGCACCAAGCTGTTCCAGTGCTATAAGGGTAGCCCGAAGCACAAGCGCTACATGAAGCTGCGCCAGGAACCCTCCTACCAGCGCCTGCAGGAAAAGGTGGAGCTCGAGCTCATGGCGAGCAAGAAGCTCGGAGGAATGAACAAGCTCAAGCCCGTGGAGGAGGAGCTCTACTTCCTGGTCGATGAAAGAAACCGCACCATCGAATTGACCGAGCGCGGGCGTCTGCTCATGTCGCCGGACAATCCGGATTATTTCGTCATCGACGACCTCGTCGACAAGTTCGCCCAGATCGAGCAGAACGAGGAACTCACCGACGAGCAAAAGGAGGAGGCCAAGCGCGAAGGACGCCGCGCCCATGACTCCAAGGCGGAGGAACTCCACACCATCAACCAGCTGCTCCATGCGTTCATTCTCAAGGTGCGCGACGTGGATTATGTGGTGGAGGAAGGCAAGGTCGTCATCGTCGACGAAAACACCGGACGCAAGATGCCGGGTCGCCGCTGGAGCGACGGCCTCCACCAGGCGGTCGAGGCAAGGGAAGGCGTGAAGATCGAGGCGGAAACACAGACCCTCGCCACCATCACGATCCAGAACTTCTTCCGTATGTACAAACGCCTTTCGGGCATGACTGGTACCGCGGAAACCGAGGCGGCGGAATTCGACAGCACCTACAAAATGGATGTCATCTGCATCCCCAGCAACCGCCCCCTTCAGCGCAAAGACCTCAATGACGTGGTCTTCCGCACCAAGCGCGAGAAGTACAACGCGGTGATGGATGAAATCGAGCGCCTCCACCGGATGCAGCTGCCGATTCTTGTGGGTACAACGAATGTGGCCGACTCGGAGCGCTTGAGCAAGCTATTGAATCAGCGCAAGCTCCCCCACCAGGTTCTCAATGCGAAGAACAATGAGGGCGAAGCAGCCATCGTTGCCCAGGCCGGTCAGCCCGGTTCCATCACGATATCCACGAACATGGCCGGTCGCGGTACAGACATCAAGCTCGGCCCCGGGGTCGACCAGCCCCACAAGGACCCCGAGTCGGGCGAGGAATGGCCCGGTGGGCTTCAGGTCATCGGCACCGAGCGCCACGAGGCGCGGCGTATTGACAACCAGCTCCGTGGTCGTTCCGGCCGCCAGGGTGACCCGGGTGCATCGCGCTTCTTTGTCTCCCTGGAAGACAACCTGATGCTGTGGTTCGGTTCCGAACGTATATCCGCTTGGCTGGAACGTCTCGGGATGGAGGACGGCGAGGCCATTGAAAATCGCCTGGTTACAAACTCCATCAGCAAGGCCCAGAAAAAGGTCGAGATGATCAACCAGGAGCGGCGCCAGCGCACGCTCAAGTTCGACGACGTGCTCAACAAGCAACGCACCCAGGTCTATACACTTCGCCGGGAGATTCTCGTGGAGGACGACCTGCGGGCCGCCATGCTGGGCCTGTTCGAGGATGCCATCGAGGCCGAGTTCACCATGGAACATGGCGACAAGGACAACATGGGCGATTCCGACATCACCGGCTTCCTCACCTGGGTGGAGTCCACCATCGAGACCGAATCGTTCGAGGAAATGAAGCAGCAAAGCTGGGCCGACTACGAGGAGCTCCATGATGCCGTCATGGAGAAGGTTGCCAGGGCCTTCGACGACAAGATGGATGCCGTGGGCGACAACGGTACCTACCTTTGCCGCGCCATCGGCCTGCGCAATATAGACAGCCAGTGGCAGGATCACCTCCTCGCCATCGACGACCTGCGCGAAAGCGTCTTTCTCCGTTCCTACGGCCAGAAGGACCCGCTGGTTGAATTCACCCGCGACTCCACCGCTCTGTTCGAGGACTTCATGCAGGGCGTGAACAAGAACATCTTCCAGGTGTTCTTCCGCGCCCGCCTCATCAGCGAGGAGGAAGCCCGCCAACAGCAACGTGTCCGCGCCGCCGTGGCCCAGAAGGCCCAGGTCGGATCGCTAGCGGAACAGACCGAACGCGCCGCCCAGGCGCAGGCCCAAGCCCAGGCGGAGGCCCAAAAGCCTGCCCGTCCCAAGACCGGCCTGACTCCCTACAAGCGCGACATTCCCAAAGTCGGCCGCAACGAACCCTGCCCGTGCGGAAGTGGCGAGAAGTACAAGGATTGCCACGGCCGCCCCGACATGCGCGAACGCGTCCAGCACACCGTTCAGGACAAGGAGGAGGGCGAACCACAACCCCGCCCCTGATCCCTCCCCGCAGCACCAACGTCCATACCCATGGGGTCCGGCATCCGCCGGACCCCATCTCGACTTTGGCCCTTTGACTAGATCAGGGGCCTTCTTTTTTTCCACCGCTTGATTCTTCTGCATTTCCC
>JAFIGB010000059.1 GCA_020831705.1 Candidatus Sumerlaeia bacterium
ACAAGCCCCCGGCCTTCGCTTTTTCGACCGGTGCTATACACTTACATCGAAGCTCGCCCTGTCCGCCGTAGCCTTGGCGAAGTGGACCTGCCCGCCGTAGCTCGTTAGAGCGAAGGAGGGTTACCGCACCGCCGCAATTCGGAAGCCATCGAAATTCGTCCTGGCAGAAGTGGTGCTGCTTTTGCGTATCGCGGAGCGACAAAATTGTGCATGGTTATTCCAAGCACCACCGCGAGAGACACGAGCCGTGCCCGTCTCAGGCCCCGTCGGATCGGTCACAGTTCCCGTGGGATAGGTCCCAAACCAGTCCGCGCACCATTCCCACACATTGCCGTGCATGTCGTGCAGGCCCCAGGCGTTGGCGAGTTTCTGGCCGACGGGCTTGGTGCCGGTCGGCGAGTTATTGCCAGCGAACCACATATTATCTCCTCGCCCGCCGCCAGTGTCGGTGGATTCATTAGAGGCAAACCCATCGCCGAAGTTGAAGCGCGTGGTCGTGCCTGCGCGGGCCGCGTATTCCCACTGCGATTCGGTGGGCAGACTGAACGTTCCCGGCTCCGTGATCGCTGTATTCAAATCCGACAGCCACTGCTGAACGTCGTCGTGTGATACCTGATGAACGGGCATATCGCCGCCGGGGAAGTCCTGAACTTGAGGAAATGCCTGAATCGCCTCCCATTGATCCTGCGTCACCTGAGTTTTCCCAAGGTAGAAGTCTTGAGTCAGCGTCACCTCGTGCTGGGTTTCGTTCGACTGATGCGAGAGTTCTGTTTCCGGCGAGCCCATCATGAACGTGCCCGCGGGAATGCGGATGAGATCCATGGTAACCAGGGGCGATTCCTGAAGCTCAATGGTCCAGGTGTCCTGATAGAAGTTGGAGAAGGAGGCGGGAGCGGTGGACGACAGACCAAAGTTGGCCGGAACATTCACCTCAATGAGTCCGCCATCACCGGTCAGTACCATTGTATAGACAGAGCCGGAGCCGGAAAAGGCGCCCTTACTGGCGTTGGTCACCGAAACCGTCTCAGCATCAAAGCCGGTCACATCGTCGCCAAAAGTGAAGGTCAGCGTCTGGGTCTGGGTTTCGGAGATGGAATCTACCGCCAGGGTGCTGGTGATGGAGAGGGAAAGGTATTCCGCATCATAGTTCCACGAATCCCCCGCAAAGGCATTACCTGCCGCATCGGTGGTGGAACCGGACGTGATGACCACGTTCACCGTTCCAAGGCCGGGAGCATCAAAGCCGCTAAAGGTGTAAGGGTTCGTGCCGGTGAGGGTGGTAGCCGGTGAGCCTTCGACCGTCAACTGCCCGGCGGTGAGGTTGATCACGTCCTCGGTAAAGGTCACCACAATCTCGCTGAGGGAGGTAATGGTGGCCTCGTCAGCAGGATCGATGGAGGCAATGGTGGGCGCGGTTCCATCAAAATCAAACGTATATACAGAAGGTGAAGTGTTTGTGTTTCCGGTGCCTGAAGCAGCAGCCGCTGAACCTGCGGGTACCTGTATGGACACCGTGCCATCGCTAGCCGCCGTTATATCCAGTGTATAGACAGCACCGGAACCGTCGAAGGTGCCCTTGGTTGCATTCGTCACGGTGACATCATCGGCGGAAAAGCCCGTCACGGCCTCGTCGAAGGTAAAGGTCACCGTCTGGTTGGGGTCATTGGCCAGGGCGCCACTGGCGACTGTGGCGGAAATGTCGAGTTCAATGGGTTGGCCGTCCTCGGCGAGGACGCGAACCACAAGGTTGGTGGATTCGGTGGAGGGGAGATCCTCGGCCACGGACCAGAGAATTTCCTTGTCGGTTCCCGTGTCTATACCGCCGCCCACATCACCCGTAACAGCCGTGGCGAAATAAAAGGGGTCGGCATCGAGGGAGTAGAGCAGTGAAACGGTGGAAGGCCCATCGTCGGAGACCAGGTCGTAGTTCACAACGACCTGGGTCGAGCCCTCGCCGTCGGGCTGCTGGGTAAAGTTCACGTTACTTACAGTCGGCGCGGCGACGAGAAAGGATGAAGTATGAAGGATGAAGGATGAAGCAATTAGGATGAAGGCTGAAGGCGGAAGGATTATTTTTTTCATAGGTCGAGTTCCATCCAGTCACGGACATTTGTCTCGGTATTCAGGGTGGTGGTGCCGTCGCCGTCGCCGACAAGGCCCTCAGGTTCGTCGGAGCGATTCCCGACGGTGTCCTCAGCAACAAGTGTGAAGTAGTAATCGTCGTCGATCTCGCCGGGATCACCGGCGGGCGTGAAGGAAAAGGAACCCACTGGTTCGGTATCACTGAGGCCGGAGAAGGACCATGAGGCGGTATCGGTGCGGACCCAGAGCTCCACAAGGGCAAGGCCCGAGCCGTCGCCGTCTGTGGCACCGGAGTAGGTGATTTCAATGGGTGTTCCCTGCTCTTCGGCAGGCGGGGAGGCCACACCCGGGGTGGGTGCGACGGTGTCCAGGGTTCCAGGCGCGGAATCACCGCTGCCGGAGAGGGCGAAAAGAGACCCGGAGGCAAGGCACATCAACCCCAGACAAACGACCGTCCTTGGGTATTTCATGAATTTGACCTTTGTTTGGATTTTTCAGTGGAATGATTTGCAAAATTGGACACAACAACTGCTTAACTCGCATTTTCCGAGCATAGCGGAGGAAAATTTAGCGAAACCTAATCCTCGTGAGCAAGTGCAATTCACTTCTTCTTTCGTCACCGATACAAATAGGGCATCCTGCCTCCACGAGAATATTCCAGCAATGTGTAACATCTCATTACATGCGCATAAAATCAATTATCTGCTCCATGCTTGGACTGAAAGTTGTCGCCTACAAACTGTATTTTGAAGTGATTTTATTTTGGGGCTGGATTGACTGCAATTAACAGGGGAAGGCATTTTAGTAAACGGTGTCACGACAAATCACCATGCGCGTGCGCAACAAGCTCTCGTGTAGATGTCATGTATTATTCGGAATATTCCTATTGCCTGTCAGTTGTCAGGTACCGACACTCCCCGCCATACGAATTTCAACGGATAAATCCCGTTCAAGGACCAAAGACCCCATGAAAAAATTTACTTTGCCTGGATGGGTGTTGGCGACTGCCCTCATTCCCTCCCTCACTACTGGCGCCCCCTTGGTGGAGTGGGACGATGTGTCAAGTCGTCTTACAATTACAGCCCAATCACCGGGCACGGTGGAGTTGAGTCGGACGTCGGAGGGATACGTCCGGGTGAATGATGCGCAACCCAGTCCGGGGGGTGATGTCCCGAGTACCGAGATTGTCTCCATTCACTTTACAGGCAGCGATGGGGATGATCACCTGAACCTTTCGGATGCATTTAGGGGGAATTTCAGTTCCAACTGGAGTAGTCTCACCGACTTGAACATTCAGTTCGGCGCCGGCAATGATGTCTTTCAAGTCAGTGCATTTATGAGCTCCATTACTTCCAGCATCGAAACCGTCGACATTGATGGTGGTGGTGGACTCAATCGGTGGATTCAAGAGGCCGATGGTCTTGTGTTCAGGATTGATGGCGATGAATTTCAATATCTGAGCAACTCGCAATTTACCTTCAAGAACTTTCAACGGTTTCAGGCTGATTCCAATTCCCTCTCCATCATTGATGTGTGGGAAATTCCCACTGGTGGTTTGATTCTGGATCTCGAACGGGCCTGGAACAGATTAACTTTCTACAATTCTGCAACGACCGGGGATGTCACCGTCAACATGGCGGAAGACGGGGTGCTGGAGCCCGACAATATTTTGAGAATCAACAAGGGCGAGGGGGGGACACTCGTTCTCACGGAAACCACAGCGGAGTGGTCCGATATCACCGTGGATATTAACGGGGATCTTGATGAGGTCGAGATCAATGGAAGCAATCAGGCTGATGAGTTCATCATTACCCCCTCCCAAACGGCCGAGATCACCATCAATGGAGGTCAACAGACAAATCTCCTTCGCGTGGAGCTGAACCCGGAGGATGCGGCAACGGTCAACCACGGAGGACCAGGTGCCGGGGAAGTCCTTGTCGATGGGTTTGAAAGAATAAGTTACTCAAACATGGCTGACGTCATTGTCGATGGGATCAGTACAATCCTCAATGTGGGAGGAGTGACGTTGGCAGGGGAACAGGTTCTGGATCTGGGGGGCGGCGAGTACACCGTCACCGGGCCGGTATTGATCAATGGCTTCCTGTTGGCGACAGGGGATCTTTCAGTCGATGGGAACATCATCATGGGGAGCGGCCAGAATCTGGAACTGGGCGATGATCCCCTCCAGGGGAATATGGTCGTCTATACAGGAGACTTCACCATCAATGCGTCGGGTGGGACGGGCGACCTGGATTTTGTCGATCCACCAACGACTGTATTTTATGCCTCCCAGGAGCCCTTTCATCTTTGCGGGGGGCGTGTACTGGCCGACTCCATGGATGTGCGCGGCAACATTGATGTCGATGTTCTGGAGAACATCACCTTTGATCAAATGGAACTGAGCCCCGATTCGGGCATCAGTCTTGAAGGAGCGAGAATCCATGCCGGTATAGATGACCCATGCAATCCCTCGGGGGGCTTCACTTTCAGGATCATCACGGCCTCCACGGCCCTGGAGGGGTTTTCTGTCAGCGAAAGCGTGGCGCTTAACATGCCCAACTTTCCGGATGCCTCCCTGACTTTTGGCTACATGGGGGAGGATGATGCCTTCTGCTCCCTGGAGATTCCCGCTGGGGGAATTTTATTCACCCTTCCGGAAGCAACATTTCCAACCGACGGTGTGCTTTCCGCCCCCCGCGTTGAGGGCGGCCCATCCGGTATTGACCAGCCCTTCATCACGACCGGGCCGGTGACCCTGGAATCCTCAGACACCGAGGTATCCATCGGCGAGGGAACCATCACGGCCTTTGACCACAAGATTTCCTTTGAGATGGCAGCGATCCAGTCCGGGACCGGCCTTTTCGTGGAGGAAGGCGATCTATCCACCGAATCCTCGCCGGTTTTCGGGGTCCTTGCCGGGGTGGTCATGGACGAGGACGGCGTCCGCGCCGCCACCGGAAGCTCCAATCTCCCCAACGGCTGGGAGGTTGAATTCACCGATTTCCTCATTGCAGGCAATGGGCTGATCTCCACCGATAATGCCATGACGATTCTGACCGGTGACCGCGCCATCCTGTTTGAAGACTTCGCTCCGGGAGCCGTTGGCGGGGGTCTATACAGCGGTGTGCGCCACCGGATCGGAACGGGGGGCGACGCCTTTGAATTGGAACTGGCGGCACCCCTGACATTTCCAGGAGCCCATGCGGAATCCACCACGGGAACCCTGACGATTTCCACCGATGAGTTGACGACCCTGAGTCAGGTCCAAATTTTCGAGGAGGAAACGACGCTCCACAGCTTCGAATTGGAGACCAAAGGGTTTCATTTCCGGGGTGCCTCGAGCACCGAGGATGATCCCCATGTCACCTCCGAAGGCATCTTTGCCCCGGTTGCCCCTCTCTTCGAGGATGAGAAGGAGCTTTCACTGACCAATGTCACCTTCAAGCCGACTGACCTTGGCTGGGAAATGACCACGTGGGATGCCGTCCACCATGCCTTCGGCCCGTTCCCCTCCCTCCGCCTGTTGAATGCCCGCATCGAGGAAGGGACACCCAACCGGCTGGCCTTTGACATGGAGGAATTCTGGGACGAGGAGACTGAAGCCTGGTTCCTCATCTATGAATTCGGTATAGACAGCGCAGGGGACATCACTCTCGAGCTTTATTACAACACGCCCTTTGTAGATGGTGGAAACATCGAAATCAATTTTGGCATGGCCCAGGTCATTGGGGAAACCGTCCAAACCGATTCCGCCACCGTGATGGGGTTGGAGCACTTTCCAGACAGTGAATTGATGGGGGCCCGGTTGTTGGTTGATCCCGACCGTGGGATGATCATTCTGTTTGATGAGGCAATCTTCAGTTCACCAGACTGGCAACTGGAACTTGGCGAGGGTTCCTTCAATGGGTCGTTCTTCTCCCTGGAAGAGGGCGAATATAAGTTAACATCGAAAGATTCGCCACTCCTGGATGAGACCACTGGAAGCGACCTCACCCTGAATCGCACCGAGGTGATCTTCCACGATGGTCAGATCTCCATTGGCCCCTGGACGGGCAACTTCGTTGATGGGCGCATCGAGGAGGATGGGTTTCTCTTTTCAGGTTTCACGGCCACCCCCCCAGCCATTTCCCCCATAATCTCCATGGACCTTGCCGACATCACCCTTGAGTCGGACGGAACCGGTTCCTTTCAATCCGGTCAGGCGGACTTCCGGGAGAAGGACGACCCCGAGGACGATACCCTCAATATCGGATTTCTCTCCGGCACGTTTACCACTTCGGAATATACATTTGCCGAGGCGTACCTGACCAATATTGCCGGGTCACCAGACTTCAACCTGACGAATGTATTCCTCGATGAATCCTCTGGAATGGTGGAGGCCGGTTTCATTCCCGGCATGCCCTATGAGTTCAGCTTCACCGATGGTGTACTGACCAACAGCGGCATTCAAAGCACCGATGTGGTGATCGAATCGGGATCACGCACCTACCTTCCCGAGGACATGTCAATCTCCTCCGGCGGCGTTGAATTTGGGGAGTTTCCCTTTGAGTTCGGGGCCTTCAGTGCAACGGGAGGGGGATATATAGACGGCAATGAAATCCGAATGGCCGATGTGCCGTATGATATTCCCAATGTTTCCAACTTTTACTTTACCGATTTGAGCATCGAGGACGGTGGTGTTCTCCCCGGGGGCGCCACCTTTGAGGCGGGGCTTCTGGAGGTGACTGCATCGGGGACAAGGTTTATCCAACCGGCAGGGCCGGGAGTGATCCGCTTTGGAACGGGGCTTCTGAAGTACGAGGACAACGAGTACACAACCACCCTTGTTGCCATCGCCCCGAATGAAGTTCGCAGCGGAGTCGGAGAGATCAATATTGGCGGCAAAACCTTCAACTATCGTAATGCGAGATTTGATGGGCGCGGGTTCTTCATGCCCCAACTGAGCACGGAGCTTTTCTCCGCGGACTCAACCCTCGAATTCAGGCAGGTCGTACTGGATGGGGTTCGCGTGGCATTTGAAACGGGTTGGTTTGAACTCGTCGGCCTGGAAGTAAATATCCCCCAGTCGGAATTTGATCCGACGCCGCAGGGGCTCCTTTTCACCTGTGACCTGGTTTTTCCGGCTGCCATTGGCAGACCGAGTTTCCGAATTGGTCTATACATTACGGATTCAGGGGTAAGCCTTGCCGATCTTGAATTCTGTACGCCACACGCCCCCATCAAGGGTTCAAAATTTGTCTTCCCAATCCTTTGCTTCCAATATCAGGCGGGGCCACCCGAGGCCTTTGGTGGATCGGGCGAGTTGACCATTCCGGGTCTTGCCGGCCTGGCTGCCGGCGTATTGGTCCGTGGGGGTCAGGTTGCGGAAATTTCAATCGACATGTACCCCGACCCACCCACTGGGCGCCCCCTGGGGTCCACCGGTGTGTTCCTCCGGCGCATTTCCGCCTCAATTGAGAACCTGGACCGCCTAACCGCAACAGTGCATACCCCGGACCCACCACAGGCTGTAACAGTATTTAAAATGGTCACCTTCAAGGGAGACGCGCTCTTTACGGCCGGGCCATCATTCCTCTCCATCAATCTAGCCAGTGGGGATTTGGGTCTTGAACTCAGCAACTCCCATATCCGCATGGATGGGGGGATGAGAATTCTATCGTTCCTCCAAGTCTCCAGCGGGGTGCTGAATGTGCGCTGGGCAGGGCATGAAACGGGTTTCGGGGCCAGGGGGTACTCCTACCTCGCCGCCATTCTCCGGGGTAGGATGAATGTGAGTTACTGGGATGGCTCCGCATCGGGTGGTGGAAGCTTCTCTGTTCGCATCCCTCGCAGTGTCCCCGTTGTTGGCGGGTTTGAGGTCGGTTCCGTAGGCATGAGAGCCCAATTCACACCCAACTTCTCCTTTAGAGGGACCGCCCGTGTCACGATCATCCCACGGTTCTGCCTGAATTTCGGCTTCACGCGGGTTTGTACCCCCGCCCTCAGGGTCTCTTTCGGCATCACCGTCAATCAATCCGGCGGGATCAGCTGGTCAAAGGAGGACGAGAAGCTTCGCGACTGGGAGTTCTCCCGCACGGTACCCCTTGCCGACATTGCCCCCGACAAGGTCACGGAGGAAAACAAGGACGTCTCGATCACCTTCCTGAGCAACTTCAGTACGACTGAAAAGGTCTATCACAAGGCAACCTTCGACAAGTCCACCTTCGAAACGTTTGCAGTGAACAATCCCGGCGTCACGATCATCCGGCTCGCCTACGAGCAGGATGGGGGAGATCCGGCCCACACCCTTCACCTTCCCGACGGAACGATCCTTGACTCCGAGGTTCTGGTCTTCAATCCCTTTGCAGAACTTGATGGTGATGAGGGGGATGAGGTTCCCCCCGGATATAACCGCCACAATCCCAGTGCCCGTGATGCAAGCTGGTTCCTGGTGGATGCCCAGCCCGGTGTCTATCACATGGAGCTCAAGAACGCCGCATCGCTGGGTGAATATCTCATCGAAGTCCTGTCGGAAATTCCCGAGCCAATCTTCGAATGGGACAACGTCGCCTTCGATGGTGCGTCGATCCTGGCCTCCTTCTCCGGTCATGACACCGGGGACAATGACACCAATATCTCCGTCGGACTGGCATCTTCCATGGATGACTCCGATCATTACATCCTGGCGGATGAAATCCCCGGCACCGGGGAGATCCGCTCCTACGAGTTCCCCCTGTCCGGACGCCTCATCGCCCCGGGCCGCTACTTTGTCTTTGCAACTATTGACAATGGAATCACCGAGCCGTTGACGGAATTCTTCCCCGTTCCCATCCATATTGTTGATCCGTACGCACCCCTTCCCCCGGTGAATGTCTCTGTCTCCAGCATCGACGGCGCGGCGCTCCTCACCTGGGATCCGTCCCCAACGGAAAATGTGTCGAGCTACCGCGTTGACTATACAAGCGACCTGACCTCGCTGAACTACGACCGCTTCCAGTCTGCAGGCGACTCGGGCAACTCGATCCTCATCGAGGACGTGGAACCGGGCAAAACATACCGCTTTGCCATGAGATCCATTCGCGGGAACCGCACCGACCCCATGGTACGCCGGGCATTCCTGGAGGAACATCGCGACCAGGCCGTTCGGGACGCCTTCGGGGAGACAATCGTTGTCGAATCCAAGGCCGAGACTGCGCCGATGCTTCTCAGTGCAGCCAGCAATGCGGTCGTCCTCGAAATGCCCTTCGTTCCCTCCACCGGGCTGCTGACAGACGGGGTGGACAAGTCGGATGCCGGGCTTCCGCCCCTGTTCCTCACCACCCCGAAGGATTACGCCCATCCTGACATCCAGTACGTCTATACACCCGCATTCCGCACGATGGACGACCTGCAGCCAAACCTTTCCCTCCTCGAATTCCCCGATGGCATGACCATTGATGGAAGCTCCGTGGTATGGACGCCAACTTCGAATGTGGAGGACACGTGGAGCACCGTCACGCTCCGGGCCACCGACACGGAAGGGCGCTCCTCCGACCAGGTTTTCCAGGTCTCGCTTCTCAATATCCAATATATCGAACCCTTCGCCTTCAGCTCCACGCCCCCCGTCCTCGTCGAGCCGGGCGAGGAGTTTGTCTATCACCCGACCTACTCGGGAGACATCTTCAACCTTGTCCCAATCCTTACCATCATCGACGGTCCGGAAGGCATGACTGCCGCTGACGGAACGGTAAGCTGGGAAACATCCTCGGGGGACACGGGAACCCATCTCATCACCATCGAGGCCAACCTCTATGTGGAGGACGAATCGGGGGTTCCCCTCCTTGATGAAATCGCCAGGCAGAATTTCCATCTGGAGATCGGCGACACAGACCGCCATATCACCGAATTCTTCATTGGCACGACCATCACGGAACTTCTCGGCGAATCCCTCGACAGCGGATTCCCGGCCCAGCTTTCCAGCGTGGCAACGATCACCGCCCCGAGGGGAAGCCTTCCCGAGGACAGCGACCTCTTCATCATTCAGGACAGCTCCGGTCCCGCTGGGGCGCGGGGGCTTCTGATCAATGATCCCGACGACCTGCTGGGTGCCTCCCCACCATCGGGCCGCCAACTCACCCTCCTGACAGGAATGCTGGAGACGGTGGATGAGCGCCCCGTCTTCACCCTTACTGAAATTGAAGACAACAGCATCCTGGATGATGGCTCCCTGCCCGCTCCGATCCGGCTCATTGCAGGATCCCCCATTTCCTCCGCTCTCGAATATGTCCATGTGGACATGACCAATCTCCAGTTCCTTGATGATGGTACCTTCCAGGCCGGTGTTGCCTACGACGTCGACAATGGAGGCGCCATTACCACGGTGATGATGCTCAATTCCTCCCCCCTCATCGGCGAACCCATCCCCACCATGCCGGTCAATATGCGTGGTATTGCATGGTTCGAAGACGAGGAGGGCACCTGGGAAATCAGGGTCTTTGACATGGAGACGATCTCCACGACTTCCCACGGCGACCACTTCTTCGTGCAATAAGGTCCCGTTTCGGCCCGGGGGGGGCATAACCCCCCCCCAGGCCCCCCGGGGAACACCGGGGGGGGGGTGACGGGG
>JAFIGB010000063.1 GCA_020831705.1 Candidatus Sumerlaeia bacterium
TAATCCCACGACCCGACCTCCTTGAGGTCCATGCGCGCGGCCAGGGCGGTGTGCTCGGGCTGGAAGGTCCAATCAATAAAGGCCGTAAAGCCGTCGGTCTCATCCTGCAGATCGCGGAACCGGCGAAACGTCTCGACACGCTCCTCCAGCGTCTCGACATGGCCAAACATCATCGTGGCCGTCGAACGCCCCCCCAACTTGTGCCACGCCCGATGTACATTGATCCACTCATCGGAGTTGCACTTCCCGCGGGTCAGCACGTCCCGGACGCGGTCGACCAGAATTTCCGCTCCTCCGCCGGGAAGGCTGTCCAGCCCGGCCTCCTTGAGACGGCCAAGAACCTCCTCATAATTCAACTTGTTGATCTTCGAGAAGGCGTGAATTTCGGGGGCACTGAAGCCATGGACATGAATGCCAAACTCGGACTTCATCCATCGAAGCATATCCTCATACCATTCGAGCTTAAGCTTGGGATGCATCCCCCCCTGAAGGAGAAGCTGATTGCCGCCAAGGCCCTGGGTTTCCGTGATTTTCTGTGCAAGCTCCTCGCGGGTCAGGACGTAGGCATCAGGATCCTTGATATTGCGGTAAAAGGCGCAAAAGTCACACACCGCCAGACAGGCATTCGTGTAATTGACATTGCGATCGATGATGTAGGTCACGATGTCGCCGGGATTGAGGCGCTTGCGCACGGCATGTGCCGCAGCGGAAAGCTCGGGAAGCTCGGCATGGCGCAACAAATGCACCGCCTCCGCATCCTCCAACCGCCCACCCGCAACGGCCTTGGCAAGAATTTCATCGGTCAAACCAGCAGTTTCCAACATCATCGCGAGGAGGTCCTTTTCCGAGGCAGTCCCGGCAGCGACCGGGCTTTGAACCCTACAGGAGCAAGGTAAGAGCCAGCAGGGATGTCCCGCAACCGGGAATAAAACCACCACCCCCCGTAAGATTCCCGCTCCGGATGCGTAGTTAAATAATGAGGGCAGGTTGCATGGCCCCGATTTCTGATCCCGGAGGGAGATCATCATGAGGAACACATTGAAGGCACTTGGGATTGTTGGGGCGGCGGCATTCATTGCCAATGCTTCGCCGCTGGCGGCACAAAGCCAGCGGGCGCTGGATCTTGTTCCTGCCGATACGGAGTTTCTCGCCCATGTGGATTTGAAGGCACTGATTGATACGGACCTTTTTCAAACCACGCTGGAGTCGTTCGACCAGAACCGGGTGAACGCCTTTCTGTCCTTCGCCGAGGGGCTTTCGGGAACCAGGCTTCTTGAGGATATTGAGGGCGGACTCCTTTTCGGCCTTGCCGACAATGACGACTCCATCGGCGTTGCCATTGAGGGGCGGTTGGATCGGGACAAGCTCTCCAACCTCCTCGTTCTCGCCCCCCGGTATCAACTCCTCGATATTGACGGTCAGGCCATTCACACTTGGTTCGATGCCCGGGAAAACCGCACGAAGTACGGCACTTTCCTGCAAAATATGATCGTGGTGTGGAATTCCAGGGAAGCAATGGAACGGAGCTTTGACGTTCTGACAAATCCCGCCGGAACGATTGGAAGGGACCTGCCCGCGGATATTTTTGGCGACCGGGAGGCAGGGTCGGTCCTGCGCGCGGGGCTGATCGTTCGCAATGAGGAATCTGGGGCGGCCCGCCTCGGGATCAGTCGGGCCTTTTTCGATATGACGATCACACCGGATGCCATTCGCACCACACTGGACGTGGAGCCGGACGATACCGGTGCGACATCAGACTGGGAGGCACTGCTCGGGGGCGGTGCCGCTCTCTTTCGTATTCAGAAGGAGCGGCCTGCCCTTGCGCAAATTGCCCGGTCTATTGAAGTTGAAGCGGTGGCCCCAGGGACAGTTCGAGCCACAACCACCATTTCCATCGAGGACATTCCCGGCCTGATCGCCCTGAAAAAACGTGGCAACCGATGATTCAAGACCACTCGGTGGGATGGGAGCCTTCCCGCCCATCGCCCCCGGTTCCACCAACGACCAGGTGGAACCGGGTATGGTTGCCCGTGCAGCAGGGGGCGACACGGAGGCATTTCAGCACCTAGTCGAGGAACACAAGGATTGGCTGTATCGGTATCTGTTCCGAATGATGGGAAACCGGGAGGAAGCCGAGGATCTGGTTCAGGAGTGCTTCCTTCGGGCGTGGAAGGGCCTCGATCGCTTCGAGCAGGGAAGGCCCCTGCGGCCGTGGTTGCTGCGGATCGCTTCGAACCTGGCTCATAGCGCCCTGCGAAAACCCCGCAAGGTGACAATAACGATCGATGGGCCGGATGTTCCCGAACCGGCCGACCCGGCGACGGGTTCCTCCGCGCAACAGGCCCGCCATGATCTGACCGCAATCAGGGCAATTGTTGCCGGGCTGCCACCTTCTGATCGGGAACTTTTTCACCTGCGCTATCACGAGGGATTCGGGCCTGGGGAAATCGGCGCGTTGGTTGGCAAGTCCAGCGGGGCGATTTCAACGGCCCTCCATCGACTGAGAGAAAAAATCAAACAAGGCTTGGATCAAACATCCGGGAAGGAGCATGGCCCCCATGAAAAATGAGGATCGTGTTGAGATCGAAAGAGATGAAGTGGACGAGGCGATGTTCGAAGCCGCCCGTGGCGACATCCCTCCCATGTCCTCCGACATGACAAGCAGGATCATGGGGGAAATCAATAAACCTTCACACAGAAAACCCTTTGCGGCGATCGCCCTTGGGATTGCAGCTACCGCCGCTTTTTTGGTGATTCAATTTTTCCCAGCTCTCACCATGAAAGGGGATTCGGGTGTGGTCTCCACCGATTCCGGGACCTCCCAAACTGGCCTGGTACCCCATGTGGACCTCAATCTACCCACCCCCAAAATCACACTGGGAATGGTCCTGCCGGAAACGGACAAAGCACTGACGCGCAACAGGGAAAGCCTGATTTCCTACGCGAAAGCGGTACAAAGCTCCACCCTGATCTTTTCCGGCGGTGTCTTCGAGGAGGAAGAAAACAACAACAATCACGGACTTTGACAATCATTGGTCGAAAAATTTGGCCCGGAAAAGGCGTTATGTTATTGGGAGGAGCCTCTCATGCGCATAACGATACTGTTGCAATTAGCCATTTTGACCTTCATCCCGATGCTGGCATCGGCCCAGTACCGGATTCATTCGTGGGAAAGTTTCGAGGAAGGGATTCCTCAAAACCTGACTTTTGGCCATTACGCCGATGGAACGACGATCTTTCCCTTCTCCTACAACAGCCCCTCCGCTCCGGCGGAGATGCGTTCCGCCCTTGCCTCGCAGGTTTTGGGGCGCACGGGGATTCTCTTCCGCCCGGTTCCTGTCGACAAACCCCACCTGAGCCTCTATTCACCCGTCTCCCTTGACCGAAGCGCCCTGGGCGAGGCTGGTCGTGCCCTCTATCAGGCAGATGTTTTCCTCCCCGCCGAAGGAACACCCATTCCTAATATTTCCCTCCTTGCCCAGGTCATCAGCTCCGATGGCCGCGCCGGGTATTCCTTCTACCGCTTTGGGATTCTCGGCACCGGACACCACCTCTTTTTCTCCTTCACCGACGATGCCTCCGAACCGAGCATCTACCATCAGCAACCATTGGCTGACTTCGAACTCAAGCGGCCGGGATGGCATCGCATTCAGATCATTTTCCTCGGTCAGGACAAAATCTATTGTGCGATCAACACCCGCATGACGGAATTTTCCCCCATCAGCGAATCAACACACCGGCGATTGAATGCGGGGCTCATGGTGACGGCGAATCCCCAGGGCGTTCCGGCCGCTGCTGTCATCGACAACCTTTCCATTCAGTGGACCCCGATGGAGGTTCCCCTCCCCGACTCCCCATGGATTGCCCAGGATCCCCGGATCGCAGAAACACCGCTCGATGAGGGACTCCTGTGGGAGACCAACCCCTCGGCCGCATGGCGGGTTGCCAGCACCCAGCGCCGGCCCCTTCTCGTCATGTTTTACGCCCCACGCATTAATCCCTTCCAGCATCTCCTTTCCATCTACCCCAATGATGACGAGGCGAGGGAACTGCTCAGCAAATATGTCCTCCTCAAGGTCGACGCCAATCAGCTCGCTGGTGGTGCCCTTGCGGAGCGCTTCAATATTTTCCGCCTCCCCACCCTGTTACTGATGAACCCCGAGGGTAAGGAAACAGACCGAATCGAGATCATTTCCGGACGCACAACCTGGGACGAGGTCGTCGCCCAGTTGGAGTGATCCTAAAAGTTCAGTGACGCTTAATCTGCCCGGTGGGAATGTATCCTGCCGGGTTTTCTTTTCAATGAACCCCAAGCTCCACCCGATCATTTCGGATTGTTTTCGACCGTTTTTGCTTGATCCAGATTCGTCGCACCTTGATAGATGGCGTTGGACCGTTAGAATACCGTCCATCCTGCCGGGGAGCTTATTTGGACCATGCCGAAATTAATTCGATACAGTGCCGCCGCGGTGGCGATCCTGACGATGTTTGTTGTTGGAGATGGGCGGCCTGCCGTGCCCATGGAGGGGGAAGGGCGGCGCCTGAGCACCAACGAGTTGATCGACCTCCATGAACTGATTCAATCGGTGGAGGGGGAAACATCCGCTCTGGTGCCGCTCGGGCCCCGTATCGCCGCCGGGCAGGGACCCCACGGGACGAACCAGACCGTCATCCGGGTCTTCGACCAGTATGGCGCCCTCGAGAACCAGTTTCTGGCGTATCGGGGATCCATAACCGGAGGGGTCCATGTGGTTGCCGGTCCCGTTCTTGGCGGGGAAACTCTTTTGGTGACGGCGCCGATCGCCTCCTCCGCGACCCGTGAAATTCGATTGTTCCATCAGGATGGCAGGTTGGCAGGCGCCTTCGAGCCTGATGGAGACCTTGCCGCCCCCTTCACCCTTGCCGTGGGGAATTTTGATCCGGAAAGGAACGGCCATGAAATCGCCGTCATGGGAGCCAATCGCAACGGAACCGAGTCGCTACTGATTGTATATACAGGAACCGGGGAGGAGCTTTCCCGCCACAATTCCCCGCTTGTCTGGAATGGATCACCCAGCGCGGTGACCCTGACCAGAGTTCCCGCGGAATACGCCGATGTGCTTCTTGTCCACCAGATGGACGATCAATTGGCCGCCTTTTTCGAGCCGCGTCGCGAGTTGAGCGAGATGATAGACATCGCCTCCCTGCCCGGGGATGCCCTGCTTCATCCCTCCGCCCTTTCCGGGGAGTATCTTCTTGCCGGGGGGCACGAGACACTCCTTTCCACCGTGCACCACCTGGACGACAATGGCACGATTTCCTCCATTGATGCCGGCGCCCGGGAAAATCATTTCTGGGTTCATCCCGTTGACAGCATTGGGAAGCGCCCCGAAGGATATGTCTATACATTCGACACCTACCCGGAGGGCTGGACGGGGAACACCTCGCTCGGCCTGATTCCCGGGGAGGGCCGATTGAAACTTCAGTTTCTGGAGTCCGAACCCTTTGATCCCCACATGTTTTCACCCCTTGGGGATCGGGTGGACGCCGATCAGTTCGATGAATTCGCCATCCGGCTTCGGGTGGAGAATGCCTCAGCGCCGTCGATGCCGGGACGCGTCTTCTTCTTTCCTGTCGCGGGGGGGCTGGGTATCGTTGATTTCAACATCGACACAACCACATCCGATTGGCAGACGATCCGCCTGAACATGAACACGGACCGGCTCCTGAGTCATGACGCCTGGCAGGGGGAGATGTTTCGTCTGCGGCTTGACATCCCCGAGGATGGGCAACCGTACAGCACCCACGCGGACACTGCCGTTGAGATTGACTGGTTCGCTTTCACGGCCGATCCCACCTACGAACCGGTCCGGGGGCTCAATGCGATCTCGGGCGAATATGTCAGCGTGGCCCGTTATAGACACCTGCGGACTGATGCATCCACAAACGCCTACGGTGATGAAGTTGGTTTTGAGATCGATGATCCGGAGGAATTCTTTGGCCAGCAGTTTGATGACTTCCTTCTCCGCAGCTTCAATGACTACTATGTTGGTCTTCCCAATGCCTGGAACCCGACATTCTCCCATCGCCAGTTCCCCGGATTCTTTGACGCGTGGATTGACCACATCGATCCCGAAACGGGCCTGAACCGATTTGCCTCCCTGACGAGAACCAACGAAACTTCCGATTACCTGGAGGTCGGCACCACCTTCCGCAATATGACCTACGCACCGGGAATTCCCGAACTGGATAGGCTCAAGGTCTGGCCGCTCCGTTCCTTCCTGCAGGAACTCGCTGTCCATCACCGGCAGGATCCCTCAAGGACTGTTTCCGTCGAACCCAACCATGAGTTCGAAATCGAGGTCACCGCCGACAATACCATCGGCGACTATAACCCGGCGATGATCGAGGCCTTCCGCGACTGGTTGTATAGACGTTATGCCGGGTTGCCGCAGATCAACGCGCGATTCAATGTTTCCTTCCCCGATCGGGAATCCATCGACCCGCCGCGCAATGATGGTCGTGGTTCGTGGGATGCCTACTCCCTGGATAACCCGTATTATTTGGCGTGGGAGGACTTCCTGCGCAGCGTGGTGAACCACAACATCGCCCTGGGAATGCGCGAGTCCCTGCTGGCGGGCCTTCCCCCAGAAATCATCAAGACACACCAGATTCCCGCGAATTTTGCCGTCGGCCCCATCATTAACGGGCGACGGGTCACCCCCATTGACTGGTCCATGACGACGGGGACCGGCTTCGGCGTGACGCAATTCGGCCTTTGGTACAATCAACCTGTGACATGGTTGACCGGCGCCACCAGTTCGGGACATACACAGAATGTCATGGGTGAATACCAGCCACTGACAACGGACCTCGCCGCCGCCACGAGCCAAATCCGCCACACCTTCAACAACGGCATCAAATTCCTCCACCACCTGACATGGGTGGATCCCAGCGCCGATCAGAATCTCCTTGATGGATGGAACAATACCGCCCAGCAGGCGATTCTGAATCTTGTCGAGGACATCGAACCCCGCCCCATGACAACCGGTGGCATCGGTCAGATCCGCCCCGTTATCCACCTGCGCGACACACCCGAGGAACAACGCTATAACATCGTCCAGATCGGGAGCGGCCAGGAAACGGCGGGCCTCCTCAAGAGCATCACCCACGATGGGGACTGGGAGGGGACGATCTATCTCACTCCCTTCCACCAGGCCCTGACTGTGGATGTCATTGAGAACGAAACATCACGCCTCCTGACCACGGATCAATACGTGACCCCTTCGATGAATAATCTCTACTCGGGCGATGTGATTGAAGTCCGATTCCTTGCCCGCACCAATGACGCCGATGGGAAGGTCACCCTGCTGACCCTTCATGATGGGACTGAGTTGCCCGGTTCGCGAATGATCTGGGAGGTCGGCGAGGAATGGCGATCATACCGGTATGCCTACATGATTCAGGAGCGCATGGACCCGATGATGATCCTGATCAACTCGGGGGAGCGCGACACGGCAAGCGGGGGGAATCAATCCATTGAGCTGGATCAGTTCAGTGTCACCGTCCAACGCCGCAACGTGGCGCGCATCGAATACGGCATCGACAGCGGTCAACCTCACCGCGGCGGTGTGCGGTTTGACCTACTCTCCCCCACCCATGTTCCAGAGTCCCTGGACCTTGTCCCCTTTGCTCCTCCATCATCGGTATCCGACTGGACTGGCCTCGCCGTTTACTGATCACCCACGAAACTCCCCAGCGGAATGACGCTCCCCCCCCTCGCACCCCGTTGACGCCGGGGGTGGGGGGGGAGCATGGTTGGGGTCGCCGGATTTCCGGCCTGGGAGACTTCATTGACCTTTCCGCAGGATGACCTCAGCAAGCTTCGTGATCAGGGGCTTTTGCGCCAGCTTCAGACGATGCCCGCCACGGGGGGGTGCTTCGTCCATGAGGGCCGGCGTTGGCTGAATTTTTCCTCCAATGATTACCTGAATCTTGTCCATCATCCCACCGTGGCCGGGGCTGCCAGGGAGGCCATTGATCGATGGGGGACGGGGTCCACGGCCTCGCGGTTGATGACGGGGCATCTGGAGCTTCACGGGGAGTTGGAACAGCGCCTGGCAGCGTTTCTCGATGTGGAGGGGGCGCTCCTCTTCGGAAGTGGCTTCCTTGCCAATGTCGGAACGTTGACGGCCCTTGCGGGCCCGGGTGACCTGATTCTTGCCGACAAGCTCAACCATGCCTCGCTCATTGATGGCATGCGCCTTTCCGGTGCGCGTTGGTTGCGGTATCGACACAATGACCCGGAACACCTCCGCGAACTCCTGGGTGCAAATCCAACCGACGGGCGGCGTATTGTCGTGACTGATTCAGTATTCAGCATGGATGGCGACATCGCCCCGCTGGAGGCCATTGCCACCGTGGCCCGGGAGTTTGGCGCCCTGCTTGTGGTGGACGAGGCCCACGCCATCGGGGTTCAGGGAGAAGGAGGCAGGGGCTGTTGCCATGGATTGGTGGAAACCCTGCGGCCGGACATTATCCTGGGAACCTTCAGCAAGTCGCTTGCATCGTATGGTGGGTTCGTCGGATGCCGGCGGGAATTGCGGGAATTGCTTATCAACCGGGCGCGGACGTTTATATACTCGACGGCCCTCCCGCCGGCCTCGGTCGCTGCGGCGTTGGCAGCACTTGGCGATTTGGAGGCCAACCCGGGAATGGCAGAAGCGCTTCGTCAGCGCGCCACGGAGTTCGGCCAAATGCTCATGGAACGGGGTCTTCCCCTCCATTGTGGCGAGTCGCAGATTTTGGCGTTGATGGTGGGTGAAAACGAGGAGGCCGTGGCGCTATCATCCTCGCTGCGGGACGAGGCACTGCTGGCAACGGCGGTACGCCCCCCAACGGTGCCCAAGGGAACGGCACGGTTGCGATTATCGGTCACACTCGCCCACGAGCCGGAGGATCTGGAGACAGGTGCCGACCTGATCGCCACGACGTGGAGAAGGGCGGCCACGGCATGATTCTGCATCTAATTCCCGGTTGGGCCTCCACGGCGGATTGCTGGTCGGCGGTGCTGGAGCACCTGGGTGAATTTCCTGTCGCTCATCATTGCTGGAGCAACCCGGTGGATATCCCCGACGAGGATTGCGTCCTGGTGGGGTGGTCCCTTGGGGCCATGCATGCGTTGGCTGCCGCGGGACAATCGCAGGTGAAGGGTCTCGTACTCCTTGCAGGAACAACACGCTTTACCTCCGATGGTGACCACCCCGGCACCCATCCCCGTATCCTCCAGCGTATGCAGGCAAAACTGGCGGATGGCCGGGACAAGGTAATGAGTGACTTTGCAGCGGGGTGCTTTCATCCCCATGGCGAAGGCACCCGGATGGAGCAATGGCTGGCAGGCACACGGAATGTCACGACG
>JAFIGB010000064.1 GCA_020831705.1 Candidatus Sumerlaeia bacterium
CGGACGCGAAAGGTGCCCCGGTAGAAGTCGGCATCGCTTCGTTCGTAGAGGAGTTCCACGAGGCACAGAAGGAGGTCCTTGCGCTCCATGCTCATCCCTGCTTCGAGATAAAGGACGAGGTTCTGGTAATCATCCGGGGAGCCAATGCCGTAAATGCAGGACACGGAAGCCACGACAATGACATCGCGGCGCTCAAGGAGGGAACGGGTGGCGCTCAGGCGAAGCTTGTCCAGCTCCTCATTGATGGAGGCATCCTTTTCGATAAAGGTGTCGGTGGCGGGGATGTACGCCTCGGGCTGGTAGTAGTCATAATAGGAGACAAAATACTCGACTGCATTGTCGGGGAAAAGCTCGCGGAACTCGCGGTAGAGCTGGGCGGCGAGGGTCTTGTTGGGGGCAAGAATGAGGGCAGGGGCCTGAAGCTCCTCGATGACATGGGCCATGGTGAAGGTCTTCCCAGACCCGGTCACGCCAAGAAGCACCTGGGCCGCCAGGCCATTGCGTATGCCACCCACCAGGGATTTGATCGCCTCGGGCTGGTCACCAGCGGGGCGGAAATCCGATTCAATGCGAAAGGTTCCGGGGAGATTCGACATGATTGGTGCTCCATGGGGGCAAGGTTCCCGTTGCCCGAACGCCGACAGGGCAAGCAGGGTAACGGGGGCGGCAACCGGCCGCAAGGGTGGTGAAAGAAAAGTGAACGGACGGCGCAGGCTGATTCCCTGGTGGGGTTATCTGGTCATCAATGCCGTGGCATTGCTTTTTCTGGTGCTCGTCTACCAGGTGGGCGAGGCATACGCCGGAAGCTACCGTGCCCACACCGCCGGCATCCTCCCCGTGTTGGCCACCTGTTACGTGGCCTTTGTTATTGTCTCCTGCTTTGATGCAATATACGACCGCCTTGACGTGCGGCGTAAACATCGGAAAAGTACCCGTCGTCCTGCCGGTTCGGAAACGAACAAGGACGGCGAGTCACGTTCAGATTAACAGCGGAGCAACCCCTTGGCCAAAAAAAAGTCATCGCGTGCGAAATACTCGACTTCGATTTCCGAGGCCGCTGCCAAGGAAAAGATCCCCGCTGGGATACGGATTGGACCCGGCCTGATCTTTCGGGCAGCCCTTGGGACAGCCCTCGCCGTCGGCTGCATCTGGGCCTTCCTTCATTCCTGGGCATTGGCGGGTGCTGCCATTCAGGGGAAACAGGGCTGGGAGCGTGCCCGGAACCAACCGGGAGCCCATTTGGCGGGAGTTGCGGATATTCGCCGGGCGCTCCGCGTTGACCCCCACAACCCCAATTACAATCTTTGGCTGGCGAATCTCCTGTTTCAGCGGGAAAGCGACCGCTCCCGGCGCCTTTCCCTCGCGCATATCGAGGCCGACCGGTTTCACGAAGCCCTACAGCACCTTCGGCGTGCAGAACAGACCTCACGAAATCCCACATCCACAGTAATGCTCATGGGCGATGCGGCGGCCATGTTGTCGACGTATTACCGCGAGGCGGGCGAACAGGAACAGGAGCTTCGTTACTCCCAGGTTGCTGCTGAAAACTACCTCCTTTACCGTCAATACGCCATCAAGCCTGCCTCCGGTCGGGCCAGGGGATATTACGAACGCTCCATCTCCCGCGCCCTCCACACCGGGTGGCCCTTTACCGTCCTGACACTGTTTGACGACTGGCGCTATTACTTCCCCGACCAGGCCCGGGAGGAAACGGCGATCCTTGACATGGCGGACGTCGCCTACCGGCAGATGGGTGAATTCCCGATCATGATGACCCATCTTTCCATTCGCGCCATGGATACCCCCCACGACATTCCCCTTCTCGGAAGAATCCAGCGTGCCGCCGACGAAAACCATCAGGTCCTGCATGCTCTGAAAATTTTTGAGTCCCTTCATCGCCAGGGAAGACTTCCCGAACAGGCGGTTCCGGTTATCGATCAATTCAAGGCCCAACTCGCCATGCGGAACCAAATGGGTGCCCAGCAATCAGAGGGCGGGATGCCCCCCAACCTTCCCTGAGGATCATCCAGCCAAGGCAAAAATGGGGGTCAAACGGTGCCGTTGCGGATGCGATCCAGCATGTCTATAAGGACTGAAATCTCGTCGTCATTCAGACAACCCATGATCCCCCGCTGGGTTTCATTGACGGGTTCCTCCATGGCATCGACCTTGGCCTTCCCCTCCGGTGTCAGACGGATGATGACCAGGCGCCGATCCTCGGTCGTACGTTCACGGGTTGCCCACCCGGCTCGCTCGATGCGGTCAAGTAAACGTGTGACGTCCGGGACGTGATTGACCAGGCGCTTTCCGATTTCGCTGCAGGGAAGTCCGCCGGGAAGGGAACCGCGCAGAATGCGCATGACATTATATTGGGTGGGGGTGATGCCATGGTCCTTCATCATGCGCTCAAGGACCAGGTTGAGGTGGTCGGCTGTTCGAAGGAGGGCGATCAGTGCTTCCTCGCCCGGGGATTCAAATGGCTTGTTCTGCTGGATTTCATCTTTGATGGGTGTCAAGGTGCCATCCCTCCGGTACATCGTGGTGACACGTTATCTGTTTGAACGGGGATGTCAACGGGGATGATTGTTCAAGAGATAATTTAACAGAAAACTTCTGGAGGGGCTTTTCCGGCGCCTGTTGCTCATACTTCCTCAAAATCACCCATCCATACCGTTTTTTGGTTTACAAATTCCAAAATCCCCTCCCGGGCCAGTTCACGGCCAAAACCGGAGCATTTCGATCCGCCAAAGGGAAGGCGGGGGTCCGACTTGACCATGCCGTTGATAAATACCGCACCGGCCTCGATCCGGGCGATGAGCGACGCGGCGCGAAGTCGGTCATTTGACCAGATCGAAGCTCCCAGGCCGTACTCCTCATGGTTGGCAAGGGCGAGCATCTCCTCATCCGTCTCGAATGTATAGACAGATGCCACCGGACCGAAAAGCTCCTCGGTGTCGGCAGGACAACCAGCGGGAATATCCACGAGGACGGTCGGTGGGTAGAAGTACCCCTTGCCATCAGGGACTTCACCACCACACAGCACCCGTGCCCCGGCCCGGACGGATTCCTCCACCTGGCGGGCAAGGGCGTCGCGCAGGTCACGCCGTGCCATGGGCCCGATGGTCACACCCTTGATCAACGGATCACCCACAACCCGTGCCTTCATCCCGGCGACAAACTTATCAAGGAACTTCTTATAGACAGCCTTATGGACGAGGAAGCGCTTTGCGGAAATACAGCTTTGGCCGCTGTTGAGACACCGGGATATAACGGCGGTGGAGGCGGCCTTTTTAACATCGGCGTCGTCCAGTACAATGAAGGGGTCGCTGCCCCCGAGTTCCATGACCATGGGCTTGAGTGCCTTTCCGCCCAGGGAGGAAACGGTCCGCCCGGCAGCGGTCGAACCGGTCAGGGTCACACCACGAATGCGCTTGTCGGCGATCACCTCGGCGGCCTGATCGTTGTCCAGAAACAGGTTCACGAAGGTACCTTCCGGGAAGCCTGCGATCTGGAAAAGATCCGCAATTTCAAGGGCGCATTGGGGGGTGGTTGGTGCGTGCTTGAGAACGACGGTGTTCCCCGCCATCAAGTTCGGCGCGGCGAATCGGAAAACCTGCCAGAAGGGAAAGTTCCAGGGCATGATGGCAAGGACCGGCCCAAGGGGTTCGTATATCACAAAGGACGACGAGGCATCGGATTCAATTTGTTGGGGGCGAAGAAAGTCCCCCGCATTTTCGATGTAATACCGGCACGTCAGGGCGCACTTCTGGACCTCGGCAACCCCTTCGGTGACCGGTTTCCCCATCTCCCGCGCCATGAGCACGGAAAACTCCTCGGCCCGTTCCTCAAGGAGGGTTGCGACCTTCTCAAGGAGTTGTTCCCGCTTCTTAAGGTCTGTCTGGCGCCAGATTTTTGATGCTTCAAAGGTGAGTTGAAGGGCCTTTTCCACGCCCTCGGGGGTGGCCGTGGGGAATTCGGCGAAGACGTCCTCGGTCAATGGGTTTTGGGACAAGTAGATCATGGTGGCGTCCTTGTAGTGGATCAGTTGGCGCGGGAGATCGCGGATTCAAGTATATTGAGTGCCCGGTCCAGATGGGCGTCGGTGATGACCAGCGGCATGAGGGTCCGGATGACGTTGCCGCTCGCGGTCATGATGAGAAGTCCCTGGCCCAGGGCATCCGCACAAATTTTGCCGGCCCTTGCCGGGTCGGGGCTTCCCGTTGATGGATCGACGATGTCCAGGGCACACATGGCACCCAGTCCCCGGGCGGCGCCGACACACCCATTTTCCTCCTCAAGGCGAAGGAACACCTTCAGGACTTTTTCCCCGATCTGAATGGCACGACCAGGAAGGTCCTCCTCCTCCATGATGTCCAGCACGGCATTCGCCGCGGCGCATGAAATCGGATTGCCGCCGTAGGTGCCGCCGATGGCCCCGGCACCGGGGGCGTCCATGATTTCCGCCCGGGCAGTGACAGCACTGAGGACCGTTCCCCCACCAATACTTTTCGCCATCGCGACCATGTCGGGTTCCATGGCGTACCTTTCAATGGCGAACAGGGCACCACATCGCCCGAATCCCGTTTGTACCTCGTCGCTGATATAGACAATTCCATGTTCCCGGCAGGCTTCGCGAAGGATCCTCATGGCAACACAGTGCATGGGACGAAAGCCCCCCTCGCCGAGGACCGGTTCCACAATCATGCAGGCGATGGATTCCGGTTCGACATGGTAGGCAAAAAGGCGCTCCAGTGCCTCGCGGCAACCGCGTTCCACCTCCGAGTCGAGCATCTCCCGGTGGGTCGCAAAGAAGGGCATGTAGGGAAGCCTGTATATCTCGGGGGCGAAGGGACCCATCCCCGCCGAGTAGGGGCGGACCTTGCCGGTGAGGCTCATTCCGAGAAGTGTGCGGCCGTGAAACCCACGCTCGAAGGCAACCACACTGGAGCGCCCCGTATAGACACGGGAAATTTTCACCGCGTTCTCCCCCGCCTCGGCCCCGCTGTTGAACAGGGCCGTCTTGCAGGGGCCGTGGATCGGGACCGCCTCATTTAGACGTTCCGCCAGGCGGACGTATTCCTCGTACATCGCCACGTGAAAGCAGGTGTGCAGGAAGTTCTCCGACTGCCGTGCGATGGCCTCCATAACCCGGGGGTGGTTGTGCCCCACGTTCATGACGCCAATGCCGCCGCAAAAGTCGATATATTCCCGCCCCTCCACATCCCACAGGAGGGCCCCGCGGGCACGCTCCGCAAAGATGGGCGCAACGTGGAAGGGACCACGGGGAATGGCGCGGTTACGGCGGTCGAGAAGTTCGGCGTTTGTTGTCATTTCTTCACCCAGTGAGCACGGTCTCGTCCCGAATCGGGGGACGCCCAAACATCGTGCCGGGTTCAGCCATGCGGACAATGAAAAACCGTGAACTTCATTCGCCACCCCCGGGCAGCCGGGGTAATTGTACAAGTGACAAATGTGGACACTCCCAATCCTTATTCGGGGCGCCTGCTATTATTCCCGGCAACTTTTCGCGGCGAGGTCATGGGTCGAATGCGTATAGACAACCAGGGATGGAAGACTTTTCAGTGCTTGGCGGAAGGATCCAATGCGTCGCGGAGGCCGTCGCCGAACAGATTGAAGACGAGCATCGCCACACTGATGGCAATCGCCGGGTAGATCAACTGCTCCGGCGCCCGGGCAATATACGTCAACCCGTCGGTGGCCATCGTTCCCCAGCTGGCCTGGGGAGCGGAAACACCAATACCAATGAAGGCAAGAAAGCTTTCCACGAAGATCGCCTCGGGAATGGCAAGGGTCGCCGCAACGGCCAGCGGCCCGACGCAATTCGGAAGCACATGGCGGACGAGAATCTTGAGCCGGCTTTGTCCAAGGGCCATGGCCGCCATCACATAATCCGCATTCGCCTGGTTGATGACCTCGCCGCGGGTCAGGCGCGCCATTGTCAGCCAGTTGGTCACACCAAGGGCGATATAGATCGACACGAGATCCGGCGAAAGGAGCAGGGGAACATTCGCACGCCCACCAACGAAATCATCCAACAAGGGGCGGACGAACAACTGCATCAGGATCACCACAAGGAGAAGGGGGATGCTGTATAGAATGTCCACCATGCGCATCAGCAGCGAGTCGATCCACGTCCCGAGGCGGGTTCCCGAGGCATGAAACCATCCCGCAGTGGCGCCGACACCCACGCCGATGATCAGATTGATGAACATGCTCACCACACCAACAGCCAGACTGATGCGGGCGCCCGCGAGAAGCCGGGCCAGGGTGTCACGCCCCTGGGGATCAGTCCCCAGCCAATGTTGCCGGCTTGGAGGCTGGAGCGAGCGGAGCAACTCCATCTCCTCGCCCTCGAAGATTTCAATGTCGTGAAGGATCTCACCCGGCTGGAGATTATAGATCAGCGGGCCGAAGGTGGCGATGAGTATCAGGCCAACAATGCCAATAAGGGCCGCGACGGAAATCTTGTTGGCGTAAAACCGCGCCAGTGCGGGGTACCGAAGTCGCCATGATTCGCGGGGAAGGGTAATGTCCGGGTTGGTGTCGATGTTTGGGGGCGTGTTCTTCAGGTCTGTGCTCCGCGTTCGCGCTGATCGATCATGTGGATCAACCGGGAAGTGGCGGAATGTCTGGGTGCTTCCGCGAGGATGAGTTGACAGACTCCCCTCGCGGCGTGGTGGTGGTCAAGGGCATGCAAACTTTGAGCGAGTAAAAATCCGGTCTGGATGCGATGATCGGTATTGGCGAGAAGTATTTTATCCAATCTGCGCACCTCCATGGCCACGCGCTCGCCACCCTGAAAACGGGCCTTCAGCAGGCGGGCATGGAGATTTTCCGGCGCCAATTCCCGGGAAACGGAAAGGTGGTTTCTCCAGTTGGGAGCCGCTCCACCCTCCTCGTGGGCCAAAAGCGCAAGCCAGCCATGGGCGGCACCCCGCAGGTCGAGTTCCCCGGCGACCTGGTGAAATTCCTCCCGGGCCTGAATGGGATCGTTTCCATGGAGCGACTGGATGATCGCACCTCGATAGGAGGCCCAACCACCACCATTTCCCAGGGGGAGTTTGCTGCGCCGTGTTGCATGGAGCTTCCCATCAGGATCGACGAGGTAATATGAATGGTGGAATTCCCCCTCGATGAAACGGGTCTGGATGGCGACATCATCGCTGGAGCCAGGGAGCCGAAGAAAACACCACGAATTGTCGAGAAGGGATCCCATCGGAACACCCTGTTCCTCGGCGGCCTCGAAAATCTCCCGCTCAAGCACCGCAAGAACGACCTCCCAATCATCGGCAAGGGGAAGGAACAATTGCCGAAAACTGGAGTGCCGCGGGGTGGCATCGCGGGGCGCCCGCCAGAAACCGACAAGAAGGTCCGGTGTGTCCGGCCCCCAGAGGGAACGGAGAAACCGCCGGTCCTCGATCATGGTGGCGGCAAGATTTCCTGTGAGTATTTCCTCGCTGATGGGATCGAAGGGAGGATCGTCGGCAGCAATTTCCCTCTTCGCCATGACCTCCCCCTTCCGGTCCCTTCGAAAACCCCAAAAAAGAATCGCCGAAAGTAACAACACGACGGTGATTGTTCCAAGCCAGTGGATATTGATGAGGATGGATGGGTCGAAGGAACTCATGGGGAGGGGCTACCGGAAGGGCGCTCTTTGCCGTTGATCGTCAACACCGCGTCGAAACGGGTGCACATTCAGAATATCCACATTTCATTCCACTCACAAGGGGAAAAAACGGTCGGAGACAACAAGGAACGCCGCCCTGTCGACCGGACTTAATAACCGGAACAAAGGGAGCGGGGAATATTCATTGGGGATGAATTGGTCAGGAGCGCCGCTGGGTGCCGCAGGCCGGGCAATAAGTCGCCTCGACAGGATAGAGCGTCCCGCAGGAATGACAGGGAGCCTCCATGGCGGTTTGCGACTTGTATGGCCGCACCACCCGGTAGACCTCGGTCTTCCCCACACCCGGTCCCTTTTGTCCTCCCCGCCCCTGAAGCTTTGCCGTTTGAGACCCATCCTTCGACGGCGGAGGAGGCGGAAGATTCGTCCTGACGGGATCCGGTGTTTGCAGGGACTGACGTTCGATGCTTACAGCGGGCGTCCGTGGCCGCTTGATGGAGGAACTGGAATCCTCGGCAGGATCGGGACTCCCATCTTGGGGGACCCGCCCAAGGGTGCTTGGCTTCGGCGGTGGGATTACCGGTCGTTCCCGCCCCGGAGGGGGAACGGCCTGGGTTGGAGCCGGGGGGTGGCGATTCTCATTGGCCGGTGCTTTGGGGACGAATGGCTTGGGCACATTGTCCCGGCTGAAGCTGGCCGGATTCGGCAGGGCCACCTCGTCCATGGAGCGCATGGGGTTCTGGGAGGACGACCGCTCGATGGGCCGGGGGGTGTGGCTTGG
>JAFIGB010000071.1 GCA_020831705.1 Candidatus Sumerlaeia bacterium
CCGTGATGATATCATCGCCAATGTGAATGGAAAGGTGACCCGGCATTTCTGTTATCCGTACGGCGATTACAATCAGGCCGTCATTGATGAGTGCATCGCCGCAGGGTACCTGACCGCCATCACGGTTCTTCGGGGACTCAATTACCGGGACACGCCCCTCTTTGAGCTTCGACGTTGGTGGGGTGACGGGAAAAATTTGCAGGAATTTCTTGTGGAAACGGGCTTCGATGATCTTCCCGCACCGCCGCCGGGGGAGGGATGGATCCTGGATGACTCCGACCCGAATGCCTACTACGATACCGAACATTGGGTCGAGTCGACTTCGATTGCAGGCTTTTATGGAAACACGTATCGGGCGCGTGCTGATGATCTGGATGACCCGCAACCCTTCCGCTGGGCAGCCTACCTCCCCACGGAGGAATCAACACTTCGCGTTCATGCCCGATGGTCCTCCCTGGACAATCGCACGACCAATGCTGTCTATACAATTCGCACCGCTGCGGGCGAAGTGAATGTTGCTGTTGACCAGACCCTGAACGGAGGGCAGTGGGTGGAACTGGGCGTTTTCCGATTCGCGGAGCCCGGGCTGGTGGAGGTCTTTCTCGATGGGGACGACGATGGTTATCTCATCGCCGATGCCCTGTGGTTCGAGCCGGCGGACCTGCCCACGTCGGAGGGTTGGTTCATCCACTGACAGGGTGACCGGTATGGACACGCAGTGGCCGCGATCCCACGTAATGCCCGTCTAGCTGGCGAAACGCTCCACCCGCTTGTGGCAGTAGGGGGCATGGCCGGTTTTGGCGTAATAATCCTGGTGGTAATCCTCGGCGGGCCAGTAGGTGGACGCCTCGGTAACCTCAGTGACAAGGTCGAATCCCCGGGCACGGAGTTCACCGATTAACTTTTCCGTGATGGTTTTCTGTTCCTCATCGAGGTAGTAGACAGCCGACCGGTACTGGGAGCCAACGTCCGGGCCCTGGCGGTTCAATTGGGTGGGGTCGTGGATCTCAAAGAAGAGCCGCGCGAGTTTCTCGAAGCTTGTCACGGCCGGGTCGAACTTCACCTCGATGGCTTCGGCGTGTCCCGTGTCTGTATAGCAGACATCCTTGTAGGTGGGTTTGTCCTTGTGCCCTCCTGTATATCCCACGGAGGTGGCAATCACGCCCGGTTCCCTCTTGAAATAATACTCCACTCCCCAGAAGCAGCCTGCGGCGAAGATGGCGCGTCCCTGTTTTGTTGGTGAAGCGGCTTCCTTTTCGTGGGGGAGAAATCGAATGGAGAGGGAATTGACGCAATGGCGGGTGTCCTTCGGTGTCAGGCGCTCGCCATGAAAGACGTGGCCAAGGTGCCCCCCGCAGTTCGCGCAGACGATTTCCACCCTCCGTCCGTCGGCGTCAGGAATTCTTTTGACAGCTCCACTGATTTCATCGTCGAAGCTCGGCCATCCGCAGCCCGAATCAAACTTGTCGCTGGAATGATAGAGGGGGGCATTGCATCGTCGGCAGACGAAAACACCGTTCCCCTTGAAACTGTTATATTCCCCGGTGAAGGGCCTTTCCGTGCCCTTTTGGACGATGATGTGCTCTTCCTCGGGAGTGAGTTCATTCCATTTTTCGGTCATTGTTTTCCTCGTGCCTGGGGCTTCGTCCGCATCAATTCCTGAATACTCATGGGGCAAGATTTGTACCCTTCGGGGTCGGACCTAATCCTTCTTTTTCCTGCGTTCGCCCCGTGTACAGATCATCCCCTGCAGAAGGATTCCCAAGGCACACAGCACCGGGATCAGGATTGGTGCATTCCAGTCATTGACCCCTGCGGTGACGAGAATGGCGCCAAGGAGGGAGGTCGCGATAATGCTGAGCCAGCGATCAGCCCGCACGGCGATTATCCCAAGGATCAACCCGGCCACGGGGGTGCCAAACGCCAGCACCAGATCGTTGACCTCAAACTCGAGGTGGCGGCCGATGGCCAGACATCCCTTGAAAAAGACGATGGCACCGACCAACCAGCCGAAGATGAAAAAGGCAACCTGGTGGACCAACCGGGCAATGAGCAATCCCGCCGCCACGCCAATGATCACACCGGACGCCCTCATGAGAAGAACATAGAGTGGTTCAATATCCGGAAAGAGAAGAGTCAGACTTTCGGCAAGGACAAGGCCCAGTCCGCCAATCAGCAGGGCACCAAGCAAATGCACCGACCCCCAGTATAGCAACCAACCGAGGAGAAGGAAGACAATGCCGACCGCCAGGGGGATGGGTTCGACCGCACTTTGCAGGTTTTCGGGAATCTCCAACATGACCGTGACCTCGCGGGGAAGCATTTTCGAATCCGTTTGGAATCAAACCGAGCGACGGAGTACGGCGTCCAGATGGATTTTTCCTCCCGAACTGTTTTGGGCGCAACTCACCTCCGTATAGGGCGATCCTGCCCTCCTTGTTCAAAGAGGAGGTTCCACCGATCATTTCGCCAGAAGATTTCCAAGGCCAACAGCGCCTCGTCCCCCTCCATTGTCCAGAA
>JAFIGB010000050.1 GCA_020831705.1 Candidatus Sumerlaeia bacterium
GGCGGCGGCGGGGGCCTGTGGAGGTGCTTCTCTCCGTCGGTCGGGGAGGGTGCCATGACGATCCCCCTTGCTCCGTTCCCTCGCTTGACTACGCTTTCGGCAGGCATGTGGATCAATAGTGTCCGCAATGTCCAATATCAGGCGCGATTCCCGAACAGGACGTCAGTAAATGGCAACCGATCTTCCCTCACCCCAGGTCATGCAGGAAATTGCCCATCAGCACCTTTTTAATCAGTTCTGGCTTTCGTTGTTTCTGGTGATCCCCATGGTGCTGGTTGCCCGGGCGGTGGTTGCGGGCACCCGTTATTCGGCGATCCTGATTATTGTCATTTTCGGGCTCCTGTTGGGATACCTGATGGTGGCGAGCGGGGTGAGTGAGCCGGGTCTTGCCGATTTCCCCATGCTGGGGATGATTGCCCAATCGACGATCATTGCGCTGGCGGCCTCCTTTTTTGTCGGTGGGCAGCAATTGCGGCGGATTTTCTCGGGTCTGAAAATCCCCGCTGATGAAAGCGTTGTCTATGCAACGGACCAGGTATTTCTCGGGACTGGGCGCACCCATCTTGTCTTTATCGCCCGATCCTTCTTTCTCCTTCTCGGCATCGAGGCCCTGACACGGACCCTCCTCGGCACCGTCCCCGATTCGACGCTGGGGCGTTATTACCCGGTCATCGCCTACATGGGAATTGTGGTGTCGTTTATCCTGATAGACAACAAGGCAACGATCCTCAACAAGCGTGTCTATCTACGCAAGGGCGTGGTGGAGATGGTGGCCCTTATCGGGGTCCTGCTCCTTGGCTACGAGATATCCGTTCTCATTCGTCCGCTGATTGCCCTGCCCCAGATTTTCTTTGTGATGATATTGGCCTGCGCCCTTGGAGCCTGGTTTTACAAGTGGGCCCAGGGTCCGGCTATACGTTGCCTTCTTTTTGCGGGGATTCCCGTGGTGCTTGCCGCCAACTTCGTTATTGGTGGTTCCCGAATTGGGGAGGCCTTTGGATTGACAGGAATGAACGCGGTTCTCGTCTATGGATTTTTCGGCCAGCTCTTCTGGATGTTCGGAGGAATTGCGATCCTGATTTTCCTGGGCAAGACGGCAGCGATCGGCAATGTGGGGCCGGGAATGGCGGGGGCTCTTTCCCATGCCGGCTTGACCGGTGCCTGCACGGCGGGGGACCTCGGCGACCAGGCGGCATCCCGTGCGCCGATCATGATCAACATCCCGTTTTTCGGCCATATCTTTGTATTCTCGATTCTTGCGATCAGCGTGGAAAGGGGAGGTCTGGCAATCGTCCCCTCATTGTTGGTTGCCGGTTCCGGTGTCGCCCTGACGGTGCTGGCGCTGCGGAACCTGTCAAGATCACGGGGTGAGGATTCGAAGGAGGTGAAGGCGCTGATGCAGTTTTCCTTCGGCTGGCAACTGGCGGCGGTTTTCGGCGGCCTGCTGCTGCTTTCCCTGTCGTCCATGAATATAGAAAACAAGCTCATGGCGACAAGCTCCTCGCTGTCGCACTTCGGTTTGTTCGCTGCCATTCAGGGGGGCATGGGAGGCCCGGAGGCGGCGGCCATGATTGCCTTTGTCTTTGCCATGCCGTTCCTCGTCCATCCCCTGGTGTTCTTCATGTTCGGTCGGGCCATGGAAAAGGGTGGCCACATGCCCGCACTTCCCGTCTATCTCCTGGCGCTTGTCGGGGCGGTGGGGGTTGCGATCTCGCTGGTACTTTAACGGGGAGTCAGCTTTCCAGGCGGATGTTCGTAGCCAGATCCCTACGCAACCGCTTGTAGGCGCCCCCGGCGGGGCTGCGTTCAATGGTGCGCTTGATGCGTCTATACGTGGGTTCGCTCAGGCGTGCGACGTGATAGACCGGTTCCCCGGGTTTGACGGCGGGCATGGTCGTCATGCCGAGGACAATCCCGGTGATGGGTGACGTGAGATTGTTTTGCTCCCGCCCGAAAATGCTGTAGTTTGTGGCGAGGGTGTCGCCCTCCTCGACCAGGTCACCCGGTCGGGCGTGGAAGCCAAGGAATCCACCGCGCTGGGCACGGACCCATGTTGTCTTTTCCACGGTAACCTGAAACAGTGGGGGGACAAGGTCACCGTCTATCATGTCGAGGCTTTTGAGGAGGTTCAGGCACCCGCGCATGCCTGCCTCCACCACTCCCGGTTCGCTTTTCCAGACCTCGCCCGCTTCCAGAATGATCGTGGGGATATTCGCCTTGCATGCCTCGCGGCGGAGGGAACCTTCCGGCCCCTTGGAGTTGACAATCAGCTCGCATCCGAAGGCGCGGGCCATTTTGCGGATGGCAACATTACGCATGTCGGCCCGCACATTCGGATAGTTGGTCCTCCGAACGGCGGCGCTGTGGAAATCCACACCCATGTCGCATAGGCTGATGATTTCCCGGTAAACTGCAGAGGCAACCCGGCTGGTCATGCTCCCCGTCTGAATGCCCGGAAAGGAGCGGTTCAGGTCGCGACGATCCGGTAGATAGCGCGAGTGGTTTTCCAGTCCGAAAATATTGACCACCGGTACGCAAACCAGCGTTCCGCATTTCAACTTGGGCGGTTCCCCGTATAGCAATTCACGAATGATTCCGATGCCCGTCAGTTCATCCCCATGGACAGCCCCTGTGAAAAAGAGCCTGGGACCATCCTTCTTGGCTCGAATGACACGGATGGGGATTGAGACGGCCCGACCCAGATAGGATTCACTGAAGTCAAGTTGGACATCGGCGGATTCACCGGGGGCAATGACACGACCTGCAATTTCAAAACGCTTCGCACGGGGCATCGACAAATGCTTCCCTTCGTTCACTTCCCGATGCCGGGATCAGTGATATTTTTCCGTCCATTCTTTTTGCGCCTTTTGGGCTTTTCGGGCATCAGCGCGCGCAGGCTTGACAACTGGCCATAACACAGCAGCGTGTCCCCTGGGTGTACTTCCTCGTCACCCCGCGGATTGGGAATCACGGCATCGTGGCGGGTGATGCTCATTACGTGGATATTTTCCTCCGCGAGATGGGTGTCCCGCAATTTTTTGTTTTCAAGTCCCGGCATGTTGTGGACCGTGAATTCCGAAACGCCAAAACCTGCGGTCAGGCGAAGCCGGTGATGGAGGTCCACATCGGGAAAGAGCACCCGTTGTTCAATGTCCTCAAGGATCGCATCGGCCACGTCTATACCCGTTGCCCTCTCAATTCCCTCCAGGCCGGGGGAGGAGTTGATCTCCATGACCTGGGGGCCGGTGTCGGACTCCAGCATGTCGACACCGGCGATGCGAAGTCCCATGATTTGCGAGGCACGGATGGCAGTCCGTTCGTACTCCTGATCCAGAATAACAGGTTCGGTGGTGCCTCCCCGATGAACGTTGCTGCGGAATTCATCCCCGACGGCCTTGCGGCGCATTGCCGCCACGACCCGGTCACCAACCACGATGGCGCGTATATCCCGCCCACGACTTTCCTGGATGAACTTTTGCAGGAGGACATTCTGGCGGGCACTCTGAAGCGTCTCAATAATCGCCTCCGCCATTTTTTCCGTTTCGGCAAGAATTACCCCAACACCCTGGGTACCCTCAAGGACCTTGATCACCACGGGCGCCCCGCCAAGGCGCCGGATGGCAGGCAGGACATCGGATTTCTGACGCACAAAGGCCGTTGCCGGGATTCCCACATCGTACCGGCTCAGGATCTGCATCGAACGTAACTTGTCGCGCGAGCGGGAAAGAGCAATCGACTCGTTGGCGCAATAGACACCCATCTGTTCGAACTGACGAAGCACCGCCAGGCCGTAAAAGGTAATCGAGGCACCAATGCGAGGAATCACCGCGTCGTAGTGGGAAAGCCGCTTCCCGCCGTAGAAAAGATCGGGGTCGTGATGCTCCAGACCAATGCTGAACCGCAGCGTGTCGAGAACCAGTACACGATGACCCCGTGCCTGGGCCGCTGCCTTCAGGCGACTCGTACTGTATGAATGTCTATTCCGCGAAAGAATCGCCAGCTTCATGATTGACTGCTGTCCTTGGGTTTCACCGAGGTCAGGACGCGACGACGCCCCACATCGACGAGAAAATCCTTCTCCAGTGCCTTGCGGCCCAGGAGCATCCGAAACAACATTTTTTCCCGGGAGACCAGCGAAACTTCCACCACCTTGACCACGGGCCCGATCTGGACCCTGGTGCGCACAAAAGGCCGCTCGGTAATCTCCCCGCTGCTTGATCT
>JAFIGB010000084.1 GCA_020831705.1 Candidatus Sumerlaeia bacterium
GGTCGGTGGTGATTTCCCCAAGGGACCCACCTTCTCCGGCGCGAAGCTGTGACGTGGTTTCCTGAGCCCGGAACTCCGTCCGGGTGCCGATGGCGCGGCGGGCGGACTCGGTCATGTTCACGAGACGCAGTTCAATAAGAACCTGCTTTTCAGGGACATCAATACGGGTGATGAGATCCTGAATTACGGCAAGGTTTTCGGGGACGTCACGGACAATAATCGAATTGTTCGCACGCGTCACCTGGATGGTGCCGTCTGATTCATCAATGAAGGGGGCCAGCGCTGCGGCCACTTCGTTGGCATCCACCCAGTTAATGGGAATCGATTCCGTGATTGTTTCCCGTGCAGTGGATTTGACCTGATCGCGGGGAACAATACGAAGGATCCCACCATCCTCGATGGTGTAACCGAGATCGTTGGACTTGAGAAGGGCATCGAGCATCTGGCGAAGGGTGACATTGCGAAGCCGCAGTGTTACTGTTCTTCCCGCAACATCGGAAGGACGTACCAGAAGGTTGATTTCTGCCTGCTCGGAGATGAGGCGGACCACGTTTTCAAGGGACGAGCCCTGAAGATCCACCCGTGCCACCGTCTCATTGAGACGGGTCTGAATGGTCAGCTCCATGTCACGGGAGGCACGAACACCACGTTCTTCCCGCTCCACAGCGGGGGGAACGTAGAAGTCGGAAATCGTGGATTCGCCCTGGCCTGCACCGGTTGGTGGGGCATCCCAGGAGCCAAACTCGCGGTTCATCATTTCATCGATTTTGGCATCGGTGAAGATGAGGCCACCGGTTGCATTCCCCTGAGCGGGTACCCGCTCCAGTGTTTCCACTGCGGGCTTGGAAAGCCCCTCTGGAACCTGGTAGGAAATAACCAGGCCTTCTTCGGTGGAGACAGATTCCACCTCGACCCAGTGGGCAAGGTTGAGCGTGAGCTGAAGCCCTTTGACACCGTTTGCAAGGGTGACTTCCTGAATCCGTGCTCGGTTGAGCACCCGGGAGTCCACTCCACGAAGTTGCCGCGGTGCAGCATCGTCGAGTTTTGCATGGGGGAGGACAGCCACGATTTGGCGGGCTTGAGGGAAACGTGTCAGGTCATAAGACCCGGCTTCGCTCCAACGCAGGGTAACCTGCTCGCTGCGCCCATCAGTATCGTGTTGCCAACCTCCAACGGTTGGTCCTGCTAGGGCACTGGATGATGCGAGCATGATAGCTGCAATCCAATGGGCGTGATGAGTGGCGGCCGGTCGCATGGAGTAGACGAACTCCTTCAGGGTGGTTTCTAGTGCGGCGGGGGCTAACTTAAAAAGTTCCGGTTACTTCTACAACAAAGTCCTTGTCCTGATAAACGTAAACAACTTCGGAGGCAGCGATTGACTTGACTCTGACACTCGCGTAGCGCGGAACAGGGTCACCTTCACCCAAAAAATCATTTCCAACAATCACCATCGGACGGTCCCCAATGAGGACACCAGTGGTGTTTCGCTTTACCCACTCGGGAAGTACTGCCTCCTCTTCAACAGGGGGCGCAACCTGTTCCTCGGGGGAGCGTGCAATTTGAGGCCGACTGGCCTCCTCGCGCTGGCGAATGATCCGTTCTATTTCCGCGGGGGCGTTCTGGCCCGACTGGGTGCCGGGGAAACGCTCGCGCAGGTCACGAAGCAGGTTGATCGAACGATCAAAGTCGCCGTTGGCCAGGGCCAACTGGGCTTCCTGCCACATCTCCTCGGAGGCAATGCGCTCGCGTACCCAGGGGATGATCATCGGATCAACGCCTTCCGGGAAGTAGATAAATTCGGGCGTATCGCCGAAAATCCGGGCGACATCCTCGTCGGAGGTGAAAATACTGCGGGGGTTTCTGGGATCTTCCTGATACTCACGAAGCTGGCCAGCAGCCGGGAGGTTCAGCAGGCGCTGAAGATCTTCCACACTGCTCGCATCAAGATTGATCGTGCGAACGGGTTCGGGCATATCGATGGAAACACCAGGTTCCTCGTATGTCTCTTCCCCAGTGGTGGGATCTTCCTCAAATAATTCGTCATCAGTAAATTCCGGCTCAACAAAAGTGATGTTGAGATCATCGGCCATTTCCTGAAACGGGTCGGTCTCATTCTGACCCTGGGCAACAAGGCCGAAAGCAAGAAGGCCCGGTAGAAGGGCGGCGGTGATAAGTCGGTTCTTCATGGTAATACGCCTCCTTTCATGGTGGCTCAGGGATTGAATGTAAAGGTGGAGAGACTCAGTTCCATCGGGTGGATGGAGGGTCGGTTGGGGTTGTTGGTGAGCTTGATGTCGTTGATCCGCATAAGGCGCTTGGGATCGCACTCAATCAGGTTCACCAGCTGACCAAATTCGTGGTATCTGGCGCTCCCCTTCATGCTGAAGGGATACTCGGTGAAGCGCCCCCTGTTAACGGAAGTTCCCGTCTCAAGGTTCGTGAACTGGACGTCGGTACCCTCGAAGTAACCACGGAGAAGCTCGAAGACATCCACGGGGTCCTGGCCGGAGGGTAGCCTGGCGGCGACACGTTCAAACTGGTCCTCAACAATACGGCGCTGTTCCTCGTCCTCCAGGAAATTCCTGAAAGTCCGGAGCTGCTCATTATTGCGGCGGTTTTCCGTCTCAATCTTGACAACTTCAGCTTCAGTGGTGGCGACCTCGGGGCCGACAACCATGAAGTAGAAGTATCCCATGATCAGCAGAAGCGCGCCGCCGATAATGCCCCCGGCGAGAAGGATCTGCTTGTTTTTTTCCGAGATATTCATGGGGTATGTGGACTCCTTTAAGTGTCCGGTATCGTGGTTATTGGATCGTCAAGGGGCGGGCCTGAAGGTCGACCCTGAATTCGGTCACATCACGTCCCGCAACACGCTTCTGTGTCATCGGGAAAAGGTTCACATTGGTCCTGAAGTTTTTCATGAAGTGGGTTGGCTCATTTTCAAAGGGAAGCTGAACCTGCTTTTCCGCAAGGGCGCGGAAGAATTCCAGCAACTGGGAAAGCCGCTGGGTATCGGTGCCATCAGGAACGTAGGCGATCCCCTGAAGACGGAGGGTCTGGTTGTAAACGGGGACACGTTCCACGGGAGGGGACTGGCCACGCTTGTTGCGCATCCATTCATTCCTCCGCCGAATCGACTCCTCGGTTTCCCGCTCGTTCACATTCTGTGTGACTTCGATCAGTTCCAAATACACGCCCTCGGGAACGAGAAGCGGAAGCATGTTGAGCTTGCGTGCCCACATGAGGCGTTCAGCGGGTGCCAGGGAGCGGGCAACGCTGATGAGGCGTTCCATGCGACGCAGGTCGGCCTGCTCGGTCCTGTAAAGCCCTTCGGTTTCAGAAAGGGAGGCCTTGATGCGTTCGGATTCAGCCTTGGCCGATTCCAATCGCGCCTGGGAGCTGCTCTTCGTCACGAGGAGATAACCACCCACTGCTGCGTTGGCGGCGAACATGACGAGCAGCACGACGGCAACCAGAAGCGATCCCGGATTTTCCGAGAAGGAGGCTTCACCACCGGCTTTGCCGGAGGACATTTCCTCTGGTAACAGGTTAATTTTGATCATGGCTTAATCCAGCACCTTTCTCAATGCGAGCCCGATGGGTGCGCCCAGATGCTCCCTGTAAGTTTCGAGCAGGGAGGCATCCACTTCCTTGCTGATGGAAATTCCCCGGAGCGGATCGAAGACCTCAACGGTCAAATCCAGTTCCGACTGGAGGTACTTGGGAAGATCCTTCATCTTGGAGCTGCCACCACCGATGATCACCCGTTGGACGGTCGCACCGGCGGATTGACTTTCGAAGAACTGAATGGAACGGCGAATCTCAGAAATCAACTGGGAAAGCGTGTTCTGGATGGCCTTCGTGGCCATCGAGTCGGGCGAATCATCGCCGAGATCAGACCCGGTGATGCGCTGGACGGCACCACGGATGCTGCTGATCAGTTCGCTTTCCTCGCCCCCATCGCCCTCGTCCATATCGGGCATTTGGGTGCCAATGGCGGCCTTGACTTCCTCGGCCTTGAGGAAATTCATGCCGCATTTCTGCATGATTGACTCGGTGATCTGGTTTCCGGCCACCCCAATGTCGCGGGAGAAGCGGGAGGTGTTGCCGACGTAAACGTTGATGTTGGTCACCTCGGCACCAATGTGGACGAGGCAAACGCACTCCTCCGGGCCGGGCTTGTAGGTTTGTTCGAAACAGTTGAGGAAGGCAAATCCCTCGACGTCGATAACGACGGGAATGAGGTTCGCCATCCGCACCATCTGGATGTGCTCGTTGACAAGATCCTTGCGGGCGGTGACGAGAAGAACGTCCACCTTGCCCGGGGTGGAGCTTTGGCCGAGGACGACCGAGTCGAGATTCACTTCATCAATGGAAAAGGGAATGTATTCCTCGGCTTCCCAGCGAAGGGCTGCCTTGAGTTCCGCCTCCGGCATTTCCGGAAGCTGAATATAACGAACGATCACCGATTCGCCGGAGACCGCTGACACACTGTGTTTTGCCGTAATTTTCC
>JAFIGB010000087.1 GCA_020831705.1 Candidatus Sumerlaeia bacterium
TCCTTTTACCCCGCTCGCCCCCCCGGCGGGTTACCGTCCGGGGGGGCGAGTGTGTTAATTCGGTTAATTCGGTTAATTCGGTTGTTTCGTGGCGGGTCGTCAGGGTTCGACGACTTCCACCTTTGTTTCGAAGCGCTTGCCGGAGACGGTCACGGCATAACGTCCACCGCGGACCTGTCCATTGCCAGCGGCTGCCGGACGTGCGGCGGGGGAGGGGGCAGCAGCGGGAACCTCCTTGGCCGCCGGGGCCGCTTCCTTCTTCTTGCGATCGGGGTTGAGGTTCTTTTCGTAGAACTCCTCCCAGACCTTCGGGAAGACGGCGTAGGAAAGCACATCGTCGTCGTTGCGGGCGCGGCCCTTCGTGGCCTCCACGAAGTTGTCCCATTCGGCGGGGATTTCATCGGCGGGGCGGCAGGTGATCGGCTTGTCCGCGCCAAGAACCTTCTTCTGGATGTCTGGATCGACGGGCACCGGTGTCTTGCCGTAACGACCCGCAAAGATCGCCCTGCTTTCCGCCGGAACCTGCTTGTAGCGCTCGCCCATGAGGACGTTGAACACCGCCTGGGTACCGACGATCTGTGAAGTCGGCGTCACCAGCGGGATATATCCCATTTCCTTGCGGACGCGGGGCACTTCGGCAAGCACCTCGTCCATCTTGTCGGCGCATCCCATCTGCTTGAGCTGGGATTCCATGTTCGACAGCATGCCGCCGGGAATCTGGCTGAGGAAAATCCGCGGGTCGGAACCGGTAAAGCTGGCCTCGAACTCCTTGTACTTCGGGCGAATCTTGCGCACATGGTCGGCGATGGGAATGAAGTCCTCCTGATCGAGACCCGTATCGGCGGACGTCCCGGCGAGGGACTCCACAAAGGCCTCGGTGCAGACGTGCCCCGAGCCACCGGAAAGGGCACTGATGGCGGTGTCGACACCATCGGCTCCGGCATCAATCGCACGGAGCAGCACCATCGGCGCGACCCCTGTTGTCGAGTGGGTGTGCACGTGGACGGGAATTTTGACGGTTTCCTTCAGCGCCCTGACCAGATCGAAGGCGGGAACCGGGCACATCAGCGCGGCCATGTCCTTGACCACGATGGACTGGCAGCCCATTTCCTCCAGCTGCCTGCCCTGCTCGACAAAAAGCTCGAGGGTGTGGACGGGGGAAACAGTGTAGCAAATCGTTCCCTGGGCATGGGCGCCACCCTTGAGGACGGCCTTCACCGCGGTCTGCAGGTTGCGCATGTCATTGAGGGCGTCGAAGATGCGGAAAATATCCATCCCGTATTCAATCGATTTGAGGACAAATCGTTCCACCACGTCGTCGCCGTAATGGCGGTATCCGAGGATGTTCTGCCCGCGAAGGAGCATCTGGAGGGGGGTCTTGGGAAGGGCCTTCTTCAGCTGGCGAAGGCGCTCCCATGGATCCTCATCGAGGTAGCGGAGACAGGAGTCAAAGGTTGCTCCGCCCCATACTTCGAGGGAGTAATATCCCACCTTGTCCAGAGCCTCGCAAATGGGCAACATGTCCTCGAGGCGCATACGGGTCGCCAAAAGGGATTGGTGCGCATCGCGCAGGAGTAGTTCGGTGATTTTCACGGGGCCCCGACCGATGGGAACCCCTCCGTTGCTTGACTTCTGTTCTGCCATCGATGGCCTCCATCGTAAGCCCCTTTGGTGGGGCGTAATCACGGCAATGAGAGTGTGCGAAATGGGGCCGTGGCGGGACAAGGGCAAAATGGATCGATATTGGCGAAATTCGATTTTGGCGATATGCCGGGTCCGTTTTTCACCCCCGGAATGATTTCACTTGTGATTTCCGGTGTCCCCCCCTGAAAACATCTTCATCGAGACTGCGGAAACACCGTCACCTACTTTTCCATGATCGCCCACCTCTTCACTTATGGCTTCCATTCCAATGGATAGCGGCAAGACCACCGTTTACTACTACCCCTTTGAGCGTCACGAACCCGGCCTGACGCCCGGTCCCGGTCGTCCTGTCATTGCCGTTTATGAGTCGGGCGAACTGGTCCTGTGGCATGTCCTCGGGGATGCGGAAACCATCATTGGTCGTGATGGTGGTCTGACGCTGACGCTCCCTGACGACACGGTCTCCCGGAGGCACGCCTGCATTCGTTACGAGAATATTGGTGATGGGCCGGAGGAGCCCCGGTGTATTCTCGAGGATAACAAGAGCCGGAATGGAACCTTCCTCAACGGGCGTCGTATCAGCAAACCCGTGCGCTTGAAAAATGGGGATCGTATTTTTCTCGGTGCCAGTTGCCTTGTCTACTCGATCCGCACCGAGGAGGAAATCCGTTCCGACATTCGCCTCATTTCCCTGGCAACGACCGACAACCTGACGGGCCTGATGAATCGCGGCTGGATGTCGGTGCAGTATGAGAAGGAATTCGAGCGCGCCATCCGCTACAAGCGCCCCATGTCGCTCATTATTTTGGATCTGGATGACTTCAAGAAGGTCAATGACACCTACGGTCATACCGCCGGCGACGAGGTCCGGCGCCGCATTGGCTCCTGTCTATCCGAGCAGTCCAGGGTCCACGACCTTCCGGGCCGCTACGGGGGCGAGGAATTCGCCGTCCTCCTGCCGGAAACTCCGTTGCAGGGGGCGCTTGTCATTGCCGAGCGCCTTCGCCGGTCGATCTCCAGCCTTGTCATTGAATTCGACACGGCGACCCTCCATGTCACCGCCAGCCTTGGGGTTGCAAGCGTGGAGGTCGGTGGGGACAAGACCCTCAAGCACCTCATGCAACGCGCCGACCAGGCACTGTATTCCGCCAAACGCCGGGGCAAAAACCAGGTTGTTTCCGCTCACGATTGATTGATGGTTGTTCTAGTTGTCTATACAATATCCAGATCGAGATCTGCTGGTGAAAGGGCCCAGGGGCCTCCGGAATCGAGCTCACCAGCCAGTCCCGACGGCGCCTCTCTTCCAATCATGGAAAAGATGCCCCATCGGGGTTCGAGACTGGTGGCGGTGCGGCCCACCTTTTTGATGGCCTCGTCGAGGGAGGGGCGGAAGAAGCTTGTATAGACAGGATGCGACGTTTCCCTGGCCATCGCGACCAGTGCAGTTGCAATGTCGTTGTCCATGGCAAGGGGCGCCCGGATGTCCTCCACGAGCCACTCGCGTCCGCCCCTGTGATTCGAGGGGATTCGGCGTGCCCGCAGCCAGCCCGTGCCCCCCGCCTCTCCTGCGAAGGAAAACCACCGTGTCCGGCCGGACCCCCGGTGCCCCGCCAGGTAGGATTCGCGATCCGCTGTCCGGCGAAAGAAGCGCCCCCCCTCGCCGGAAAGCACCATCTCCAGTTCGCCAGTATCAAGGGTTGGTTCCGCGTGTTCCTTTAATTCGGTGGTGGGGAGTTTCTCCCTCGGGCCGGGGGGATCGATGCGCCATCTTGAAAGGGCTCCGATAAAGCGCCAGTTCCATTGGCGAAAGACACGCAATGCATCCGCCGAAGCGGCCACGCCGAAGGTAATTGGTGCCCGCTCTCCCATGTTTTCCAGCAGCGAGCGGGCTGCCTCCTCGCCCTCCTGGCCGGTTGCCAAGGTCAATCCGGACAAAAGCGCACCACGCAGATCCTCGCCGTTGATAAAGACTTCCAGGGGGTGGTTGACGAGAAACCCGGTGATCCCCTCATGGCGCTTGTTGGCAATCCACGGTTGGGCGGCGAATTCCGGGGGGCACGCGCTTCCGAAAGCCCGCTCCCACGCCATCAGCGGCGGGTCGAGTTCGAGATCCTCAAAGAACGTGAGAATCTGCCCCTCGCACTCCTCCGTGGCGGGTTTGATTTCAGGAAGCATGAATGGG
>JAFIGB010000088.1 GCA_020831705.1 Candidatus Sumerlaeia bacterium
CCCTTTTAACCGCCCCCATGCTCGTCCGGCAAATCGCCTCACCGGCGAAAATCAATCTTCATCTCGACATTCTGAATCGCCGCGCGGACGGGTTTCACGACCTCGACACCATATTTCTTGCCATCGACCTGGCGGATCGTCTCTCCATTTCGGCGCCGTCGCAGGATCCAAGGCCGGGCGAGGAGCCGCTGGTGGCCTCCTTCGAGGTAACCGGTCCCCACGGCGCGGGCGTACCCACAACGGCGGAGAACCTGATCTGGAGGGCGTTCCAGCTCTTTGAGGAGGAAACGGGGCGCCGTCTGCCCTCCCTCAAGGTCCATCTGCACAAAAACATCCCCCATGGGGCGGGTCTCGGGGGTGGCAGTTCCAATGCCGCGGCGGCGCTGCATCTGGCGAATAAAATCAGTGGCATTCGATTGGGAATCGGGGAGCTGGAAGTCCTCGCCGCGCGGTTGGGGAGCGATTGCGCCTTTTTCATTCGCGGTGGTGCGGCACGGGGGACCGGGCGCGGGGAAGTGCTGACGCCCCTTCCGGTTCCGGAGTTGCCCCTCCTTCTGGTGGTTCCCGATTTTTCCATTTCAACGGCCCACGCCTACGGTTCCCTCCGCCCTGATCATCTGGGGCGACGCACCGACTGCGACCGCGTCCTGACCTGGATGCAGCAGGGCGGCACTCCCCCGCCGCTATACAACAGTTTCGAGGACGCCCTTCACGGCGATCACCCAACGCTGGCGGATATACGCCGGTTTCTTACGAACAACGGTGCCCTGACGGCACGTCTCAGCGGAAGCGGGTCGGCCACCTTCGCCATTTTCCCCGACCTGACCACACGGGATGCCGCCCATGAAGGGCTCCCCGGGCAATGGAAGGGAATCGCCTGCCAAACATTGCCACCCGTTTCCCTGTCTATACACCGAACCCGCCAGACCCTCCCGGCTGGATATACACCGGAGAAGCTCGCCCGCCTTCTCCACGAATGGATGGCACCCCACCAGGACACCCCGGAAGATACCCTGCGTGGTGTGGAGGATGTCCTTGCCCGGGGGGAAAAGGATGAGGAGGGGGCATTTCTCCTCCTGGCAACGAGGGCGAACCGCGTGGTGGGAATTCTTGCCATGATGCCGACGGGAATGTCGGGATATGTTCCGGCGAATCTTCTGCTCTATCTCGCCGTGGATCCCCGGTGCCGCGGCCAGGGAATTGGCGGCACTCTTGTGGAGGAAGCGCTGGATCATGTCCGGGGCGACGTGAAGTTGCACCTTGAGAAGGGAAATCCGGCACGATCCCTGTATAAACGTCTGGGGTTCCGGGCGAAGTACGAGGATTTTCGCCTCATCCGGGGCACGCCCCAAATTCGGGAGGACTGAAAGCCACCATGCCCATCATCTATTTTAACGGAAAGTTTCTGGAGCAGGCCGAGGCCGCCCTCGATCCCCTCGATCGCGGTGTGACCCTTGGCGACGGCCTTTTCGAGACGATCCGTTGCGAGGAGGGCCAGTTGATCTTCCATGTCGCCCACTTGGCCCGTCTGGCCCGGGGCGCACGCCTTCTCGAAATCCCCTGGAATCTGACCAGCGAGGAGTTCCTCGCCATCTGCCATCAGGTGCTCGACGCCAACGATTTGAAGATGGCGCGGTTGCGGGTGACGCTGACCCGGGGCGAGCCATCCAATTCCCCGGAGATCGGCGCCCCCCAGACCGCCCCCCCCCTTGTCATCAACGCCCAGGCGCTTGACCAGTCAGCCCTCAACGCCGCACGGGAGCGGGGATGGAGCGCCCATCTGGTGGATTTCCCGCGAAACCACCGCTCGCCCCTGGCGCAGATCAAGTCGACGTCATACCAGGAATGCCTCCTCGCCCGCCAGCAGGCCCGACGCAAGGGAGCAGATGAGGGTATTCTTCTCAACACCGACGGTCGCCTCGCCGAAGGAGCCATGAGCAACCTCTTCATCGTTCGCAAGGGGAACGTCTATACACCGCCGGTGGCTGATGGCGCCCTGCCGGGAATCGTCCGCCTGAAGGTGGGGCTTCTTTGCGCGCGACAGTGCATCAACCACGAGGAAAAGAGCCTCACCATCGACGACCTCCGCACCGCCGACGAGATCTTCATGACAAACTCCATCATCGAGATCATGCCAGTGGTGCGCCTGGGCGATGATCTGATTGGTAATGGAAAACCGGGGAGCGCAACGCAGGCGATCCATGGTTTCCATCGGCGCGATGTTGGGGATTACCTGGGAATGATGCGGACGGGGTAGGCGGGCCTGTCAACTCGTCCGGAATTCGAATCCCTTTTCTGCTGCCCGCTTTTGCAGGCGTTGTGCATCATCCGGCGCGATCTTGTTCAGGTCGGCCTCCGTATTGACAACAAGACAAACAGGAAGCTCCTCCGTCTTGACATCCAATCCGAGGGTGCGCCCCTTTTCAACAAGCTGGGAGGGCAAATCCCCCTTGTCCAACCCATCAAAAACATCAGGACGATTCACCCTGCTTGCCAGCAGGTAAAAGCCGCCATCATGGGATTTTCCGACAACAACATCGTGATGGTCGAGGAGGTCCATCGCCTGCTCCACCGTGGACGAATCCAGGGCCGGGCAGTCACTCCCAAGAATCACCACACGACGTGACTTCAGTTTCTCAAATCCCCAGTGAAATCCAGCAGCCAGACGGGTTCCCAGCGTTCCCTCCGGTTGGGGGACGGCCTCGAGAATGGGAGGTTCGCCGCTGTTGAGCCACAAGGTCGTGCGGCCCAGCCGGTTTACCGGACCGGCGAAAAGCACCAGGCGGTAGGAACCACTCCGCGCTCCCCCACCAAGGCGCAATACGGCATCCTCCACGAGAAGTGTATAGACATCCGTCGCCTCGTTTTCCCCGATGGTTTCGGCAAGGCGTGATTTGACATGACCGGGTTCGGGGAATTGAACGAGCAGGAGGGCAGTGGTGTCCGGATGATTCACAGGTCGTCGTCCTCCAGTTCATTCAATCCGAACTCATCAAACAGATCCTCCCATTCGGGAAGGGGGTCCTCCAACATCTCCCATGCTTCCGGTCCGCCCTTCATTTCCTTGTCCTTCATAAGCGCAGCATTAAGTTTTTTTTCCAACGCGGGTTTGTCAAGGTTGACCCCTATAAAGACAAGCTCCTGGCGGCGATCGCCCCACGGTTCCTCCCACTCATTCAATGTTTCCTCGTCGGGAGTTTCGCCCGGTTCCAGTGCTGCCGCGGACCACATGCCCATTTGCTCAAGGTTGAGAAATTCCCCCGCCTGGGACCAGGCACCGCACTGGTCGTGGCGTGTTGCAATCCAGACAAAACCCTTGGAACGGACGATCCCCCCCATCTCCTTGTTGATGAATTTATTCAGACGCTTGGGGTGAAAGGGCCTTCTTGCCCGGAAGACCATGGAGGAAATGCCGTACTCCTCGGTTTCCGGTGTTTCCTCGCCCCGCAATTCCGCCATCCAACCGGGGGCATCCATGGCGGCCTCCATGTCAAAAAGCCCCGTGTCCAGCAGTTGATCGGGAGCAATTCTGCCGTGGATGGTTTTATGGAGGCGCGCCTTGGGGTTGATTTTTCGGATCAACGCTTCTGCCATGAACAATTCCAGTGGCGTGACCAGATCCGTCTTGTTGAGGAGAATCACGTTGGCGAATTCAATCTGATCGACGAGGAGCTCCATAATTCCACGCTCGTCCTCATCGGTCGCCTCCATTTTGCGATCCTTGAGGGATTCCTGGCTGCCAATGGTGCTGAGAAAATTCGGGATATCCACGACGGTGACCATGGTGTCGAGTCGGGCAATGTCCTGCAGGGTGGTGCCCTCCTCCCCGTCAAAGGCGAAGGTTTCCGCCACCGCCATGGGCTCGCTGATCCCGGAGGACTCAATGAGGAGGTAATCAAACTTTCCCTCGCGGGCGAGCCTGCCGACCTCCAGAAGGAGATCCTCGCGCAACGTGCAGCAGATACACCCATTCTGCATTTCCACCAGCCGCTCCTCCGTTTGCGAAAGCTGGCGGGCGCCCGCCTTGAGGAGGGATGCATCGATGTTCAACTCGCTCATGTCATTGACAATAATGGCCAGGCGAAGGCTTTCGAGGCTGTTGATCAGGTTGGTGAGAACACTCGTTTTTCCCGAGCCAAGAAAGCCGGAAAGAAGGGTGACAGGAAGGGGTGTGGTCATGAGAAGTCCGGACGGGCAGGGATTCCCGGGGCGCTCCCGGGGAGCAGATCGTGGGCGACACCGCCGACCCGTGGCAACCCCTTCGGTCTTGCGTGCGACCCAAAACCGAGGGATCATTCCCCCGCATCATAATTCAATCAACCCGGGACACCATGGCAAACACCCCAACACAACCCCGAGACCTGACAAGATTCTTCCGCACCCTTTCCGACGAGACGAGGCTCCGTGTCCTGCGGCTCCTTGCCCGTGAGGAGCTGACCGTCAACGAGTTGGCCACCATTACCCAGCTCGCCCAGCCCCGAATTTCCAATCACCTGAAGATTCTCCGCGAGGAGGACCTTCTTGCCGAGCGCCGCGATGGATCATGGCGCCATTACCGCGTGGAACCGACGAACCTCCCCGAGCTGGCCCGCACCATCTGGCCCTCGCTCAAGGTCGCCTGGGACAACGACCCACGATTCCAGGCGGACGACAAACGCCTCGCCGAGGTCCTCATCTCCCGCCATCCCGTCGGCAACGGTTCCTTCTTCGATCAACTGGCCAACCAGTGGGACACCCTCCGCGATGTTCTTTACGGGGAAAATCTCGGGCGCGTGGTGCTCCGCTCCCTCCTCCCACCCGATCTGACCGTGGCAGATATCGGGACGGGAACCGGGTATGTTCTTCATCTTTTTGGCAACCGCGCCGGACGCCTCATCGCCGTGGACAACTCCGAGGCCATGCTCAATGTTGCCCGGGAAAAGGCCCGTGCTGCCGGTCTGGACAACGTGGAATTCAAGCTTGCCGATGTCACCACCGCGCCCCCCCTGGAGCCGCAATCAGCCGACGTGATCACGATCATTCAGGTCCTCCACCACCTGCCGGATCCCCGCGAGGCCCTGGCCAACGCCGCGGCAGGACTGAAGCCGGGAGGTGTCCTGATTGTCAGCGATTTCCTCGAACATCAGCAGACATGGCTCCGCGACCGCCTCCATCACAAGTGGCTTGGCTTCACCCGAACAAAAACGTCCCAATGGTTTTCCGATTTGCGACTCGATTTTTCCCACTGGGAAGTATTACCCGGGCGCACCCACGAGTGGGAAGGCCAGCGCCTCATGGTGCCCGACGCCTTTATCGCCGTGGCGCGTCTGCCCAAAGGATAGATCGAAATCACGGAATGTATTGATGTCTATATGGAGGACGTCCGTACCAAGGGACCATTGGATCCCTACTTATTCTTCATGCGGGCAAGGATGATTCCATACTGCGCCCGGGTTTCCTCGATGCCATGGGTTCGCTCAAATCGCCGCACGGTGTAATGCCCCCGGGCCATGTCCTGAAAGTGATCAATAAAGAGCAGGTTGATCCCCGCCCCCCCCACGGCACCGACCAGGGGGATCGCCTGGGCGGCGACCTTTTGCGTCAGCGGAATTTGAAACCGTGCCGCCACCGCACTGACAAGGCGCACCAATGGCGGCGCGCCCGCCTTTGAAACACCCTTTTCCGCCACGTGCCTTGCCGCCTCCGTGACCAACTTGCCCATCGCCGCACGGGACGCCCAGTAGGACGACTCCATGGCATCGTCGCTTTCCGTCGCGCCGCCGAGGGCAAAGACCTGAATGCACGACAACCGGGCATCTATATGGCGCAGGTCCTCCCCCTCGCTCCTCGCGATGTCGGCGATGCTGCGCAACATGATCGTGGTCGAGATGGGAAGTTCCACCGCCAGCGCCCCGAGGCCGAAGGCGCCTACCCCGCCCCCCCACGCCCCG